>JAJXUS010000467.1 GCA_021782675.1 Acidobacteriota bacterium | reverse complement strand
CTCTCAGGGTAGTACAGCTGTCCCCGGGATTCCAACGCAAATCGCTCCCGCCGCGCCCCGTCCTCGACTCTCCGCAAGAAATATTGCAGCCCCCGGGTTTTTTCTGTAACGCAATGCCCGTCCACCCACTCTTATGGGTGCAACACAGAGTGCGCCGGATCAATCCGAACCAGTCCAGTGTTGCCCAAGGCGGCTTCCCCGCCCCAAACCACATGCGAGGTCTACAAATGAAGAACCTGAATGCACTGCTGCTGTCTGCGGCTCTTACGGGCCTGATGGGCGGAACCGCCGCCGCGGCTCACGCCTCCACCACCAACCTCGGAACCGGCGTCATGGCCAAGGCGGTGAAGGCCGGCCTGCGCTACAGCAACAACTACGATGCCGCCAAGCACTCCTGCAAAGGCAAGAACGACTGCAAGGGCCAGGGCGGCTGCAAGAGCAGCGACAACGGCTGCAAGGGCAAGAACAGCTGCAAAGGCAAGGGCGGCTGCGCCACCGACGGCTCCAAGATGCCGAGCTTCCGCTAATCCAACGAATGGCGTTGGCGGCGGGGCGTTCGATGTTCCGTCCCCTGCCAACGCTTTTCCTTTTTTTACGCAGGGGATGGATACATGCCAGCGAACCGCTTCAATGGATTCACGGAATACGGTATCGGCATCGGCCTGCGCATTCCGCACTATCAGCACATCCTGTCGCAGCGGCCGGTGGTCGACTGGTTTGAGATCATCTCCGAAAATTACATGGTCGACGGCGGCAGACCGCTCGAAGTCCTGGATCAAATCCTCGAACAATATAAGGTGGTGCAGCACGGCGTCTCCATGTACTTCGGCTCCGTCGATCCGCTGAACCGCGAGCACCTCAAGCGCTTGAAAGAGCTGGTTCGCCGCACGAAGACCCCGTGGCTCAGCGATCACCTCTGCTGGGGCTCTGTCGATGGACGTTACACGCATGACCTGCTCCCCATGCCGTATACCTGGGAAGCGGTCGAAGTCACGGCAGAAAAGATTCGCGCCGTGCAGGATTTTGTCGAAGTCCCGGTCGTTGTCGAAAACGTCTCCAGCTATGCCGAGTTTCATGCCTCGGAGATGACAGAGTGGGAGTTTCTGACCGAAGTGGTTGAGCGCGCCGATTGTGGCATGCTGCTCGATGTGAATAACATTTACGTCTCGTCGAGGAATCACAGCTTCGATCCGCTAACCTATCTCAACTTTGTGCCGGCACATCGCGTCGCTCAGATCCACATCGCCGGGCACAGCAAGTTTGAGAAGTACATCCTGGACACGCACGACCATCCCGTGCTGCCTGCCGTCTGGCGGCTCTATGCGCGGGCCATTGAACGCTGCGGCCCGACTGCAACGCTGCTGGAGTGGGACGACAATATCCCCAGCTTTGAAGAGGTGCACGCCGAAGCGATGAAGGCCGCCCGCTTCCTGCGCGCGGCTGCGCAACCCGGACCGCTGGGTGGTGAAGCCGGCCTGGCCGCTGCCGCTGCAGAAGTGCTGGAGCCTGCCCGGATGCACGCCGGAGCTGGCCAGTGAAGGGCGCTTCGGCGCGAGGCCGTACTTCTTCGCAGCCCGGACAATTGCTTGATATCCAGCGCCGTATGGCGGCTGCGGTGATGCATCCGCTGACGCGCCAGGAAACAATGCCCCAGCGCCGGCGTAACGGGATCTCCAATCGCAGCGAGGCGGTCGCCCTCATCCGTCCCAACGACCGGCTCACATCGTTCGAGCGCCTGGAGATATACAACCGTCAGTACTGGTTTCGCCTGTACGGTTGCCTGCAGGAGGACTTCCCCGGGCTCGCAGCAATCATCGGCAGCCGCCGTTTTGATCGTCTGATGCGCGACTACCTTACCGACTGTCCTTCGGATTCTTTTTCTCTTCGCAACCTGGGGGGCCGTCTCGAGGATTGGCTGCGCCATCACCCGGAGCTTATGGCGCCCAACGAAACGCTGGCACTCGATATGGTGCGGCTGGAGTGGGCGCATATTGAGGCCTTCGACACGGCGGAGTTGCCGCCGCTCTCACCCGAACAGCTTGCGACCATCCACGAAGGGTCGATCCTGCGCCTGCAACCGTATCTGCGCCTTATCGCGCTGTCTTATCCGGTGGACGATCTGCTGCTTGAGATTCACAAGCAGGAAGCCGAGAGCGACTTCTCCTCCAACAACGCGCGGGTGGCGCGCCATCGACCCCATGTTCGCCGGGTGGCCGCGCTGACACCGCAGCCCATCTGGCTGGCCCTGCACCGGCAGCAGAACTCCGTCTGGTATAAGCCCGTCGCCGCTGAGGAGTATAACGTCCTTTCGGCGCTCACCGCCGGCAACCCCCTGGGCGCCGCGCTGGAGACCGCATTCGCCGGCAGCCCTCTTCCTGAGGCCGAGCGCCTGGCACTCATCCAGACCTGGTTCGCCGCCTGGACGTCGCTGGGCTGGTTCACTGCCGTAGATGCTTGAGCTGTCTCCCCCAAAAATCTCACCCAATGTTTCGAGGAGGCAAGATGC
>JAJXUS010000466.1 GCA_021782675.1 Acidobacteriota bacterium | reverse complement strand
GGGCTCCACTGGTAGAGCCGCGGCGGTTCCCCAAGTGCGCCACCCTTTTGGAAAATGTCGCTCGCCGTCCACGCGGCTCCCCCGCCATGGACCGCCGTTTGCGCCAGGCAGCCCATCGCAAAACACAAACCCGCACTCACAACCAGATGTCTACGCATCGTATAGAGAACGCTCCAGATCATGGTTTCACTTGAAGATGGAAGTGTACCGTAGGGAGGAACCGGACGCCGGTGGTCACCGCCAGCTATCATGCTAGACTGCGCTTTTGCCGTCTGTCAGCCTGTCATGACAAATGAACTCGATAAACTCGCCCAGCTTCAGGAGATGGAACAGGAAGCTGCCCGCGTCACAGACCAGCTGGCAGAGCTGCCGCGTCAGGTAAAGGCGCGCGAGGACGCACTGGCCGCAACCCGGCGGCAGATCGAAAAGAATATTGAGCAGACTGCCCAGGAAGCGGCAAAACGCCGTGCGCTGGAATCTGACATTGCCGACCAGCGCAACAAGCAACAGCGCTACCGGGCGCAACTGGACAGCGTGCAGAGCGATAGCCAGGCCAAAGCGCTGGAGCATCAGATCGCTTTTTGTGCGCAGGAGATCGATCGCCTGGAGGACACCGAACTCGGCAGCTTGATGCGCACCGAAACGCTGGAGGCCGAGCGCCGCCACCTGGATGAGGTGGCCGCAAACCAGCAGGCCGCGCTCGAAGCCACGCTCAGCGAGGGGCAGGAGGCCGAACAGCGGCATCGAAACCGCCTGGCAGAGCTGGCCGGCGAGCGGGAGGTGCTGCGCTCCACCGTGGACGAGGTACTGCTGTCGGAGTACACGCGCGTCACGGCGTCGCGCAAGTTTGCCGTGGCCCGGGTGGAGAACCATCAATGCTCCGCCTGCCAGATGGTGGTGCGCCCGCAGAAGTGGAATGAAATCCGGGCAGGCGCGGTGCATAAGTGCGAGTCCTGCGGCCGCTTCCTGTTTTATGACCCGGCCATCGATGTTGCAGCCGCGATGAACCATCCCATCGACGAGAAAAAGCCGGCCCGGGGCGCGCGAGCTACCTCTGCCGCCAGCTCCGGTGAGACGACCTCGGGTGATTGACCGCACCACGATCCGCCGCATCGCTGTCGATATGGATGAAGTGCTCGCCGATGCACTCGGCGAGCTGATCGCGCGCTATAACCACGACTTTGGCGCCAGCCTGACAAGACAGGTGGTCACCGGCCACTGGCTGCATGAGGTCCTTCCGCCCGGCAGCCAGACGGTCATCGAAGGGTATTTGCAGGCTCCGGATTTCTTTGAAGATTTAGCCGTGATCCCCGGCAGCCAGGATGGGCTGGCGCGCCTGGCGGAGCGTTACGAGATTTTTATCGCCACGGCGGCCATGGGCTTTCCTCAATCCTTCGGCCCAAAATTCCGCTGGCTGCGGCGGCACTTCCCGTTTATTCACCCGCAGAACGTTGTCTTTTGCGGCGACAAGAGCATTCTGCATGCGGACTGCCTGATCGACGACATGGCCCGCAATCTGCGGGCGTTTCGGGGAACCGGGATTTTATTCTCGGCGCCTCATAATTCGCGGGAAGTGGAGTTCGTCCGCGTAGACGGCTGGCGCGATCTCGAGCGGATCTTTCTCTCCTGACGCAAAAACGCCGGCGAAACGCCGGCGTTCTCTCAGTGCAGACTTGTTATTCCTAACGAAGCTCCAGGGCATCCTCGCGCGCGGGTGCTTGCGGGGTACGCGGGGAACGCTTCTCCCGCTGACTCTCCGGCGCCCCACTGCGCAATGACCCGCTGGCCGTTGAGCCCAGCGGACGCAGGTTCATGGAGGGCTGCGGCATCACGGACTGATGCTGCGTCACAATGATCACCGTAGCTTTTTCGTCCCCGGCGCAGCGGTAGCTGTGCGGCGTACTCGCATCGAAGTAGACCGAATCGCCCGGTTCCAGAATGTGGGTCTGCGTGCCGTGCCGGATGTCCATCTGCCCCGTCAGTACATACAAAAACTCAAACCCGGCGTGTACGTGGGAGCGCACCTCAGTCCCCTTCTTCAGCGGAATAAACTCCGCCAGGTAGGGATCGAGCGTGCGGTCAGGAACCAGATACCCCAGGCTCTCGAAAAAGTATGTTGGATCATGCACGCCGCTCTGCGGCAGACGTACGCGATCGGACCGCCGATGCACGCGGAACAGCGTATGCGGCTCCGGCTCGAAGAAGTACGAGAGATCCTTGCTGAAGACCATAGCGATACGCGCCAGGTTCCGCAGTGTCGGCACCACGCGGCCCGTCTCCAGTTGTGAAAGAAAGCTCGCCGAGAGACCGGTGTGCTTGCCCATCTCCACCAGCCCCATGGATTTTTTCAGCCGAAGCCGCTTAATGCGCTCCCCGATCTTCTTCTCATTGATAAAGGACTCAGCGCTGGCTGCATCCACTTCCCGGGTGGGGTTCATTGGGTTCTCCACGGCTGTATCGCTCCTGACATTGGGATGGCGCTCAACTTAAATAGTTTTTCATACCGTAAAAT
>JAJXUS010000465.1 GCA_021782675.1 Acidobacteriota bacterium | reverse complement strand
GGTGCGCGGACGTGCGGGCGCCGGGGACGAAGCGCTCCAGGAACGACTGCTGCGCCTCGGGCGTGCCCTGCAGCATGACGTGAATGTAGGCATTGCGCGCGGCTGCGGGCTCCATCTGCAGCTCCGACGCCGCTTTGCGCCACAGGGGCCGCGCGGTATCGCGCAGCCAGTCCAGCGACTTGCGCAGCGGTGCGCGCCACTGCTGGTTCCATCCGGCGGCCCCGCCGGTGTTGCAGCCGCAGTCGCCGCGCCAGCGTTCCACGCCATGGAAGCAGCTCCAGGAGCTGTCTTCGACAATCTCCGCTTCCCACTGCGGCGGAAAGCGGTCGAGAAATTCGCCGTAGTTGGTCAGCGCCGCCTGGCCGCTGCGTTCCAGCCAGTGCAGTGCGTAGGCCAGCGCCATGTCGCCGGAGGGGTGGTGGTGCCCGTAGCTCTCGCCGTCGGTCGCCACGTGGACCAGCTGGGGCGATCCGTCGTCGCCGCGAAATCCCTGAAGCATCCGGCTGGCGAACGTGACCCCATCGTTCAACAGGCCTTCAAACGCGATGGCGCGCGAGATGGGCCCATCGTAAAAGAAGATGGCGATGCGGCGTCCGGGGCCCGTGCGCACCCAGTACGGCTGCCGCGGATCGACACCGGCATACGGCGTGGCGCGCCAATCCCCCGCCGGCTTGCCGTTGGGATGCAGCGGCCGGACGCGGGCGCACTGATGCGGCGCCAGAACCGTGAAGTGGATGCCGTTCTGCACCAGCAGGTCGAGCGATTCGCGGTCCGCGGCGGTCTCGGCCAGCCACATGCCTTCCGGCCGGCGCGCAAAGCGATGCTCAAAGTCGGCGATGCCCCAGCGAATCTGCGTGACACGATCTTCCTTCGCGGCCAGCGGAAGGATGATGTGGTTGTACGCCTGCGCCATGGCCGAGCCGTGGCCGCCGAAGCGATCCTGGCTGCGCTTGTCGGCGTCCAGAATGCGCTGGTAGGTCAGTGGCGCCGAGTGCTCCATCCACGCCAGCAGCGTGGGACCGATGTTGAAGCTGATCCGGGAGTAGTTGTTGACGATGCGCTCAATGCGGCCTTCCGCATTCAAGATGCGCGAGCTGCCATTGGCGGCGTAACACTCGCGCGTGATGCGTGCATTCCAGTCGTGGAAGGGCGCGGCGGACTCCTGCAGTTCGATCGCCTCCAGCCAGGGATTTTCGCGAGGCGGCTGGTAAAAGTGTCCGTGAACGCAGATGAAGCGGTTGCTGTCGCTCATGCGGGCTGCCGCGTGGAAGAAGATTGTTGCTGCGCAGCCAGGTCGCACGCGCGCCAGAGGTACCAGCTGGCAACGGAGCGCCAGCCCTGCCAGCGCGCGGCGCGGCGTTCCATCACTGCGGCCTTTGGCAGGTCGCCGGGTGCAACGGTGTCGCCTGCGCGGAGCGTGCCCATCGTGAGTCCAAAACCTTTACGCACGCCGTAGTCGCCGGTGGGCAGAACATCCGGCCGGCCGAGGCGGAAGATCAGCAGCATATGCACGGTCCACACGCCGATGCCGCGCACCGTGGTCAGCCGCTGGCAGATCTCATCGTCGGGCATTTTGCCGAGGCGGCTGAAGGCAGGCACGATGCCGCTGTCACATTTTTCCGCGAGATCGTGAATCGCCGCCAGCTTGCTGGCCGACAGCCCCGCGCCACGAAACGGCGCCTCCGGCAGCGCGAGAAAGGCCTTGGCGGAGGGCCGTCGTGCAGAAAAGAGATCGAGGACGCGACCGTGAATCGCGCGCGCTGCGTTGCCGTGCAGCTGCTGATGGGTAATCGACTCCAGCAGCGCCTCGAAGGTGGAGCGCGTGGGACGCAGTTGCAGCGTGAGCGGCCCGGCGCGTTCGATCAGGCGACGCAGTCTGGCGTCGCTCGCGGCGAGTTCGCGGCAGGCGCGGTCGCCATCGTACGGGAGATTGCTGGCGCTGGCGGACATGCTTTTCACAGTCTATACAGAGTGCCCGCGAGCGCATCCGGGGACAGGAGGGTTACAGCAACACAAATTTTTTTGTGACCGAAACAATACAGCGCGGTGAACACGGCCCGAAGGAAAGTTGACGCAATCGGCCGGGGTTGCTCTATACTTTCGTTTTGCTAGCAACAATTGTTTTTCACCCGTGGATTTTCTACCTTCGCCAATCCGGCTTGCACGAACAGACCGCTTCGGCGTTCGAAGCCGCGTACTCCAGTAGGGACGTTTTTTAATCATGGCGCAGATTTTTGACCGCAGCTCAAATTCCCTGACTCGCATCAGTCTGGTTCTTTTTGGCGTTTTTCTGGTGTCGCTCGGCGTGACCCTGAACTATCTGCAGCGTTCTCCATGGGTCACCAAGCAGGGCCAGCGCGATCCGCAGCCCGTACCGTTCAGCCACAAGCACCATGTGCAGGGTCTGGGTCTGCAATGCCAGTACTGCCACACCAGTGTTGAGCAATCGAGTTATGCCGGCATTCCCCCGACCAAGACCTGCATGAACTGTCATGCACAGATATGGACGAACG
>JAJXUS010000464.1 GCA_021782675.1 Acidobacteriota bacterium | reverse complement strand
CATCGCTTGAATGGCTAGCCGCGGCACAGCGAGTGCTGGACCGCGCCGACATCGCGGGGCTTGAGGGATTAATACTGTCGGATCATTTGGGGGATCCGGAATGGAGGCCAGTGACTAACGGATCTTTTGAAGGGGGATTTATGACGGCCAATTTGTTCATTCGCAGTCGCGTATTTCATGCTATCGGCGGTTTTGATTTACGTTTTGATCACCCGCATTTTCGGGAAGACACCGACCTGGGGTGGAGAGCGGAAAAGCATGGAGCGATTCCGTTTTCGCGCGAGGCGTGGGTGTTCCATCCTGCGCAGCCACGAAGTGTAGAACGTGAGTCCCTTGCAAATCGTTCACTTTTTTTTGAAAAGGACGCGCTGTTATTGTTGAAGCATCCACGAAAGTATTGTGAGCTTTTCGAAAGGGAAGGGCAGTGGAGGCACAATCCTTTGTTTTGGCAGAATTTTTTGCAGGGTGTGGATACGTGGGGAATAGAGTTGCCACCAAGCATTGCGAGGCTCGTGCCTGAAGAGTTACGCCAGCAAATTCGACGGTAAGCGGAGCGCAGAGGCCCTTGCAGCGGCGCGGGCCTGAATGTGGTTGGTCGGTGCCTTGGGGCATCGGGTGGCTGCTATGGACGTAGTTAACGACGTAATTGACGACGACGCGAAGACGGGCTTCCGGCGGGTGGAGGTTCTGATGGGTTCGGCGCGTCGGCGGCGCTGGTCTGCGGAGGAGAAGGGCGGGATCGTCGCGGAGACGCTGCGAGCTGGTGTAACGGTGACGGAGGTTGCGCGGCGGCGGCAGATCTGCCCGCAGCAGGTTTGGCTGTGGCGGCGGGAGGCGCGGGAAGGTCGGTTGGCGCTTCCGGCGGAGGCGGTCGGCGCGGGTGGGCTGGCGAGCTTCGTGCCGATCGTGGCGGAGGGCGCTGAGCGAACGGCGGAGACTATGCCTGCGCGTGAACGGGCGTCAGTCATTGAGATCCGGCTGGCGGAAGCGATTGTGCGGGTGTCGGCGGGCACGGATCGGGTGCTGCTGGGCGAGGTTCTGCGAGCGGTGCGGGCATCGGCGCGGTGATTTCGATCCCACCTGGCGTACGCGTGCTGATGGCGACGCGGCCGGTGGATTTCCGCAAAGGGCCACACGGTTTGGCAGCGTTGGCGGCGGAGGTACTGGGTGAGGATCCGTTCTCTGGCGTGGTGCTGGTGTTCCGGGCGAAACGTACTGACCGGATCAAGTTTCTGCTGTGGGATGGCAGCGGGGTGGTGCTGGTGTGGAAGCAGATGTCGCAGAACAGCTTCCGCTGGCCGCCGGTGATGGATGGAGTGATGCGGCTGTCGGCGGTGGAGTTTGCGGCATTGTTTGACGGGCTCGACTGGACGCGCGTGCAAGCGACACGGAGGATTCCCATTCCGACGGCGGTCGGATAGAATCGTGGCGTGACGCACACCACGCCTGCCATTTCTTTGGACTTGCCTGTCGATGCCGAGACGCTCCGCGCGTTGGTGCTGGCGATGATGGGCGAACGGGATGCGGCGGTTGCTGAGCGTGACGCCGCGGTGGCTGATCGTGACCGGCTGCGGGAGCGGCATGACGCCCTTGCGGAGCGCGCTGAGCGGCTTGAACATCTGCTGCGCATCGCGCGGCGGTTGCAGTTCGGACGGAAGTCGGAGCGGATGCCCGAGGGGCAGCTCCAACTCGGCCTGGAAGACATTGAGACGGCGATTGCCAAAGTTGAAGCCGAGGCGGAGCGGCGGGATCCGGCGCTGCGGCGCGAACGGGCCGCCAAGCGTCGCGCCAACCGCGGCAAGCTGCCTGCTCACCTGCCGCGCATCGAAGTGGAACTGGCGCCTGCGGACACGGCCTGCCCGTGCTGCCACGCGCCGATGGTGGTGATTGGCGAGGACCGTTCCGAGCGGCTCGACGTGATCCCGGCACAGTTCCGGGTACTGGTGACGCGACGGCCGAAGCTGGCGTGCCGGGCCTGCGCGGGCGTGGTGGTGCAGCAGCCCGCGCCGTCGCGGCTGATCGAGGGCGGCCTGCCGACCGAGGCGACGGTGGCGCACGTGCTGGTGGCGCGCTACGCCGACCACCTGCCGCTGTATCGGCAGGTGCAGATCTGGGGACGGCAGGGTCTGACGCTGGACCGCTCGACGCTGGCTTCCTGGGTCGGCACGGCGGCGGCGGAGATCACGCCGGTGGTGGCGCGGCTGAAGGAGATGCTGCTGGGTTCGGGGCGATTGTTCGCCGACGAGACCGTGGTGCCGGTGCTGGATCCGGGGCGCGGGCGGACCAAGCAGGGATATTTCTGGGCGATCGCACGGGATGACCGACCATGGGGCGGCAGCGATCCGCCCGCGGTGGTCTACACCTATGCCCCCGGCCGCGGATACGAACACGGCCGCAGGTTGCTCGGCGGTTATCGCGGCATCCTGCAATGCGACGGCTATGCTGCCTACAAGAAGCTGGTCGATCCCGAGGCCAGGGAGGGGCCGAGCGCGCTGGCGTTTTGCTGGAGCCATGTGCGCCG
>JAJXUS010000463.1 GCA_021782675.1 Acidobacteriota bacterium | reverse complement strand
CTGGATGGCGTAGGCGCCGGCCTTGTCCATGGGCTCGCCGGTGGCGACGTAGGCGGCGATCTCGGCCTCGGAGAGCGTGTGGAAACGCACTGCCGTCACCTCGGCCGCCACTTCGGCTCCCTTTGCCGTCGCCAGAGCCACACCGGTGATGACGCGATGCGTGCGTCCTGAGAGCAGGCGCAACATGCGAGCGGCATCGGCCGCGTCTTCCGGCTTGCCCAGGATGACATTGTCGAGCGTGACCGTGGTGTCGGCGCCCAGCACCACCAAGGGCTGGCCGTCGGGTCGAACTTTTTCAGAATTCGTGCTTCCGGGGTCCGGGCCGCCTGAGATCTCGCGATACACAGCCTCCGCCTTCTCGCGCGCCAACCGCGTCACGTAGACGATCGGATCCTCGCCGGGCAGCGGATCTTCTGGAATGTGCGCGGGATGCACCTCAAAACGGAACCCCGCCTGCAAAAGCAGGTCGCGGCGGCGCGGTGAAGCGGAGGCAAGAACCAGCATGTTTGCATTATGGCAGGAGCGGCAGATTGTCCTTGCGCATTTAGACTAAAAAGAGGGCTGGCGCCTGGATGATGACCGCGCCCGGATAAGGTTCCAATGCACTTCAACTTTGATTTCAGCTCGGCACAGATTCTTTGGACGTTGACGTTCGCGGCGCTGCTGGTTCTTCTGGTGGTGCTGCTGGGGCGCGATCGCGTGCGCCGTTTCCCCTGGTTCACAACCGCAATGGCGCTGACGGCTCTGCGCATGTTGGCCAGCCGCCTGCTATACCACCGTGTTTCGCTTGCATTTTCCGAATCGCTCTTTCTCTCACTGGCCGATCTGGCCGCCATTATCACCGTGCTGATGGTGATTGAAATCGCGCGGCGGGCCTTTGCCGGCGCGGGGCGCAGAGCATGGATTGCCGGAACGCTGGTGCTGGTGGCCGTGGCCGGAACCACGACGGCCTTGTGGGGCCCATGGCCGTCTTTGAAGACACTCTTCGCCACTTCGCAGCTCGCGGCCTTTCGCTTCATGGAGCTCTTTGCACAAAAGGCCGACATGTTCGGCGATGTGCTTATCGTCCTGCTCGCACTGCTCATTTTGATCTTCGGCCGCCAGTTCAAGGCGGGCTGGCACAGTCACGCGCAGCAGCTCGTCATCGGCCTCGCCATGGCCTCCATTTCGCAGTTGACGATTCGCGGCATCCTGCAGCACGTCGCCACGCATGTCACGATTCACAGCCAGAACGACTACAAGCGCGTGATGAACCTGATGAGCTCGCTGAACACAGCGAACAGCGTGATCTTTCTTGCAGCAGTGGTGTGGTGGATCATCTGCTTATGGATTGATGAGCCTGGAGCTTCCTTATCCGCGGACCTCGCTGAGTTTGAAGCGCGCAACGGCTGACGGTTTGCGGCCACGATCAAGATTGAATCTGGGAGATTACAGAATCATCTGACGCCGAAGACTCAGCGCCGAAGACTCAGCCGGGAGCGCCGCCTTATGGTTTTCGGCGGTAGTTTTCAAGATCCTTGCAAAAAAGGCTGCGTTGTCCTTTGAGAGTGAGGTTTCAATGAAACCTCACCTTATCGGGACAGCGCAGCCTTTTTGCGAGCTTCAACCTTCAGGGTTCTTCAGATTGAGCGAGCACCCACGTCTCAGAAAATAAACCGCATCAGCAGATAGGCGGTATTGTTGTCGCTGGCGTTGCGGCCGCTGCCGTCATAGTTGATGTTACCGCCATTGAAGCGCGTGTAGCCTGTGTACTGGAAGGCCAGGTCGAGGTTTTGCAGCGGCCAGTAGGAGACGTTGGCGCTGTAGCCTTCGCTTCTCGGGCTGCCGTTTGCGCTGCCGGAGATCGCCGCGGGGGCATACAGCGTGGTATCGGCAGTGCCCGAAGTGAGGAACCAGCCGAAGGCGCCGGAGAGCCGGTTGCCGTAGTGATATTCGACGTTGGCATTGCCGGTGTTGAGGTGATGATTGCCCGGCGACGCCGTCCCGGCAGCGGAACTCGCGTTGTAGATTTCGTTCTCGCGCAGGTAGGTGCCGCGGACGGAGAGCACATCGCGGCCGATGGTACGGTCGTACTCGAAGTCCGGGCCAAAGTCTGTGTAGTTATCCGTGGGGCCGGTAAAACTCGTGCTGGTCGCGCCTCCTGGAAATGACGCTACGTGCATCCCATAGAATCCGGCTTCGATGACGTTGGTTCTTCCGGTTTCCTGGTACGCAACCCGCCAGTACGGAGCCAGGCCGCTGATGTTATAGGAAGCGCCCACGCCGGTATTGGGCTGTGGCGAACCCATATGGTCCGAGCGGTAGAAGGTTGCAGCTCCGTACAGGTGGTTGTTCCACATGGTATAGCCGCCGAAGCCTGCCACATCCTGCGCAAGCGCGCCCTGAATAATGGCCGAGGCCGCCGGCGTGGGAGCCGAGTCTGACGCGATGAAAGGATAGCCCCAGTTCGGCAGGGTCATATAGACATCTTCAACGGTCGGATTGTTGTTGAACATCAGGCCCCAGATCAGATCCTTGCCGTTCACTTTGGCCTTTTTGGCGTACCG
>JAJXUS010000462.1 GCA_021782675.1 Acidobacteriota bacterium | reverse complement strand
TCCGGCTCACCAGCCTGATCGCCGCACTCGTCGTCACGCGCATCGTCTTCCAGTTTCTGCTGCAGGCATTCGGCCTGCTGCTGTTTCGCAAGCAAATCGGCGGGAGCGCAACAGCCTTTCGCATGCCGCTTTACCCTATCCCTGTGCTGATCACGATTGCCGGCTTCCTTTTTGTGCTGACCCGGGCGCAGGATCTTGAACATAAACTGCTGTTCGCCGGTTTTCTGCTGCTAAGCGGACTGGTGCTGTACGGGGTGCGGGCGATGGTTGCGCGCCGCGCCATTACGCCCTGACGGTGCTCACGCGGAACGCTCCGGCTGAAACAGGAAGGGATCTCCGCGCTTGCGTGCCATGGCCTCCACCACCTTCAGAAAGGCGACCCCCGCATGCGACAAGCTGGCCTGGCGGCGATGTACAAGCCGCAGGCGGCGCTCAAACGCGAGCTCCGGCACTAGGATCTGCACCAGTTCCCCGCGCGCGATCTCCGCGCGCACGGTCAGGCCTGGCATCAAGGCCACGCCGTTCCCCATCGCGACAAAGCGCTTGACGGCTTCCAGACTTGGCAGCTCGACGGCCATATTAAGCGGCGTGCGATGACGCTGAAATGCCTGCAGCACCTTTTGCCGCAAGGGTGACGGCACGTTGTGCGCGACGAAACTCTGCGTCCCCAGATCACGAATCGAGACATCTTTGGCCCGCGCCAGCGCGTGCCCTGGGTGCATTACGAAGACCAGCTCATCCCGATAGACGATGATGGAACGGATCTGCGGATCGTCCGGACGATATGAAACCACACCGCACTCCACGGAGTGCTGCAGCAGTTCATCCGTCATGCGGCTCGCGAGCGACCGCTGCACGGTGACGCGAATCTGCGGTGCGGTGCGCCGGAAGGCATCGATCACCGGTAAAAGATAGAGGCAGGTGTATTCGTTGGCCGCCAGGTGCAGGCGACCGCGATGCAGTGAGCGCAGCTCGGCCAACGCTGTGGCCGCCTCTCCCCGAAGGTTCAGCAGGCGCTCCGCGTATTCCCGCAGCACCTCGCCAGCCGCGGTCAGCGTTGCATCCCGCGCGGCGCGGTCAAACAACACCTCATCCATCTCGGTTTCCAGCTTGCGGATCACCTGACTCACTGCCGGCTGGGTACGATGCAGCCGCGTCGCTGCCCGTGAAAAACTGCGCTCCTGCGCCACCGCCAGAAATGTCTCCAACTGAAAGAGGTCCATCGCCATCTCCCCTACTTGCACCGTAACCAGTTCGCTTTCTATAACGCATTCTAATCCTTCCATAGGTTTTGATTAGATGTTCTTATGCTACTTTTAGAGATGAAGGGTCACTCTTCCTCCGCTATACGAGGAGCGCGATGCACACAGAGCACATTCATTTCTTCGATACCACTCTCCGCGACGGAGAGCAGTCCCCCGGCTGCAGCATGTATCTTGCGGAAAAAGTCCGCATGGCAAGGCAGCTGGAGCAACTGGGCGTCGACGTGATCGAAGCCGGCTTCGCCGTTTCTTCGGAAGGGGATGCCGCCTCCGTCGATGCGGTGGCGCGGGCCGTTCGCGGGACAAGAATCGCTTCGTTGGCGCGGGCAAAGGATGACGACATTACGGCTGCCGCGCGAGCACTGGAGTTCGCCGCCCGTCCCCGCATCCACATTTTTCTGGCGAGCTCCGACATCCATCTGGAGTACAAGCTGAAGATTTCGCGGGAGCAGGCGCTGGAGCAGGCGGACGGCGCTGTGCGCTTTGCGCGGCAGTACTTCGACGACATTGAGTTTTCGCCGGAGGATGCGACCCGTACCGATCCCGGCTTTCTGTGCACCATGGTTCAGACTGCCGTCGATGCCGGCGCCACCGTCATCAATATTCCCGACACCGTGGGCTACACGGTACCGCAGGAGTATGCGAGCCTCTTCCGCATGCTGCGGGAGCAGGTGCGCGGCATCGAAGACATTACGCTCTCCGCGCACTGCCACAACGATCTCGGCATGGCCGTTGCCAACAGTCTGGCTGCGGTCGAGGCCGGTGCGCGTCAGGTGGAGTGCACCATCAACGGCATCGGGGAGCGCGCCGGCAATGCTGCACTGGAAGAAGTCGCCGCGGCACTGCACGTCCGCCAGGACCGACTGCCCTTCGCGCACAGCATAAAGCTGGATGAGATATTCCCCGCGAGCCGGATGCTGTCGGAGATCATCACGTTCAGCCCGGCACCGAATAAAGCAATTGTGGGCAGCAATGCGTTTGCGCATGAGGCTGGAATTCACCAGCACGGCGTGCTCTCGAACCCGCTCTGCTATGAGATTCTCACCCCGGCTACGGTGGGTGTGCCGGCCAACCGTATGGTGCTCGGAAAGCACTCCGGACGGCACGCGCTGCGCCATCGGCTGGGTGAGCTTGGCTATTCCTTGACGCGCAGCGAGCTGGACGTTGCCTACGATCACTTTGTTGCGGTTGCCGACCGCAAGAAATCCGTCTTCGATCAGGACCTGATCGGCATTGTGCTGACGCATCTGCGTCCGGAGCAGGTACCTTCGGCGCATGCAACGGCGG
>JAJXUS010000461.1 GCA_021782675.1 Acidobacteriota bacterium | reverse complement strand
GGACAGTCCGACTACCACTGGGCGCCGGATGGCCGCAGTCTGCTGTTCGACAGCACCGGCGTGCTGTGGCTGTATGACCTGCAGCAGAAGAAGGCAGTGCGGTTTGCCGCGACCGGCGAAGGCAGCGGCGACGACCCCAAGTTTTCCCCGGACGGAAAGAGCATCTCTTTCGTCCGCGCGCATAACCTGCACGTGGTGGACCTCGCCACCCACCGCGATACCGCGCTCACTGCGACCACCGATCCCAAGCTGCTGAACGGCGAAGTGGACTGGGTGTACGACGAAGAACTCGACACGCGCAGCAACTACTTCTGGGCGCCGGACGGCAAGCACGTCGCCTACCTGCAGATGAACGAAGCCACCGTGCCGCAGTATCCCATCACGGATTGGATTCCCGTACACAGCACCGTGGACTGGCAGACGTATCCGCAGGCCGGTGACCCCAATCCTGCCGTGCGTGTGGGCATTGTGCCGGCCGGTGGCGGCGACACCGTCTGGATGAAGGTGCCGGCCTCGCCGCACAACGACTACATTCCGCGCTTTGGCTGGGTGGACGCGACCCACGTCTGGGTGGAGCTGCTGCACCGGGATCATCGGCACATCGAAATCTATTTCTGCAACATCGGCGACGGCACCGCGAAACAGGTCTTTGCTGAGACAGCGAACAAGTTCTTTGACGAATCCTACGACGTGGATTTTCTACCCGGCGGCCAGTTTCTCTGGTCAAGCTGGCGTAGTGGATACACGCATCTCTATCTTTATAAATACGACAAGCAGAACCCGATGAGCGGCGATGCCATGCTGGTGCGCCAGCTAACCCGCGGCAACTGGGACGTGCTGGGCGTCGATGGCATCGATACGAAGCAGGGCATTGTCTACTACACGTCGAATGAAACCGATCCGCGCCAGGCGATGCTGTGGCAGATTGGCCTGGACGGCAGCGGCAAGAAGATGCTGAGCGGGATGCCGGGCGTGCATCACGTATCTTTCGCGCGCGATTCGCAGCACTACATCGACACAGCCTCTGCGCTCACCACGCCGCCGTCGGCGAAGATTTGCGATCTTTCCGGCGCGTGCAATGTCTTTTGGAACTCGAAGCCGCTGACGGGCTATCACCTGACGTATCCCGAAATGATCACAGGCAAGGCCGCCGATGGCACCACGCTGTATGGGGATCTGCTGCTGCCACCAGATATGCACAACGCGGCAAGCGTTCCGCTCATTGTGAACCCCTATGGCGGCCCGCATGCGCAGACGGTGCAGGATGCCTTCGGCGGCACAGACAACTTCCTTTTTGATGAGCTGCTGATGCAGCACGGTTTTGCGGTGCTGCATGTCGACAACCGCGGCATGGGCAACCGCAGCCGCGCCTTTGCGGAGGCTGCGTGGCACGACTTCGGTCGCGTGCAGTTGAAGGATCAGCTCGCGATGGTGGATGAGGTATTGCGCGACAATCCGCAGCTCGACGGCAAGCGTCTCGGCTGGTGGGGCTGGAGCTGGGGCGGCACTTTCACGCTCTACGCGCTCACGCACTCCGATCGCTTCGCAGCGGGGGTCTGCGTTGCGCCGGTCACCAACTGGCACCTTTATGATTCGATCTACACCGAGCGCTATCTGGGCATGCCGCAGGACAATCCCGCGCTCTATCACCAGTTCTCGGTGACAACGAGCGCGGCGCATCTGCACGGCAACCTGCTGATGGTGCATGGCACGGGCGACGACAACGTGCACATGCAGAACACCATTCAGATGATCCAGCAGTTTGTAAATTCCGGCACGCAGTACCGGCTGATGCTGTTCCCGCGCAAGACGCATTCCATTGCGGGGCACGACTCGCGCACGCTGCTGTTCAACGCGATTGCTCACCACTTTGAAACGGTGCTGCAGCCGCAGCCGGCGAAGTAAAGAAAACCTGCGTCCGGCGCTGCGCGATTCCCTTTGTTTCGCCAATAGCTCTGAACGCCTTACCGGAAAGGTTGACGAAGTATGACGCACCCAGCCGCCCTCCCCGGCGATGAGGAACTTGTCCGCGGCCGCACCGCGGTTGGCGACTTTGAGCTGACCATCTGCACCGACGGTACGTACTACCTGGATGGCGGCGCCATGTTCGGCGTAGTGCCTAAGCCGCTGTGGGAGAAGCGTGCGCCCGCCGATACGCTCAACCGCATTCTGCTCGGCGCGAACACCGTCATCGTGCGCACTGGCCGCCACACGGTGGCCATCGAGACCGGGCTAGGCAATAAGCTGGGTCCCAAGCTGCGGGAAATCTACAGTGCCAGCGAGCGCCTGCCGCAGAGCCTCGCCGCCGCCGGCATCCGTCCAGAGGAAGTGGATATTGTCATCAACTCCCATCTGCACTTTGACCACTGCGGCTGGAACACGGTGAAGGATGCGGATGGCACCGTGCGCCCGTTCTTCCCGAACGCGCGCTACTTTGCGCATCGCGGCGAAGTGGAGCACGGGCACATGCAGTACGAGCGCGACCGCGTCAGCTACATCAGCGACAACTACGATCCGCTCATCAACTCCGGGCAGATGTCGCTGATCGATGACCGGCAGGCGCT
>JAJXUS010000460.1 GCA_021782675.1 Acidobacteriota bacterium | reverse complement strand
GGAGTTTGAGTCGCAGTTCCACTACGCGGCAGATTTATTCCACGAAGTCTTCGATCTGGATCCGATCAAGCAGAAATATCCGATGCTCTTTCTCACCGCGCGGGCGCCGGGCCACAGCAATCTGGGGCCGGAGATGCATCTGGACCTGATCGAGGCCAACCGCCGGCAATTGCTGGACGCCGGACTGGCAGCGGAAGCCATCCACTCGTTGGGACTATGCACCGCCTGCGATCCGCAGCGGTTCTTCTCCTACCGTGCGGAACAGGGATTCACCGGCCGCATGTTCAGTATGATCGGCATTGCGCCGGAGTAAGCAGCGCCTGCGCGCTACGGGGCGACGGGGCGCACGCGCACACGGTCGACGCGGCGGGCCGAAGCGGCCAGCACTTCAAACCGCAGGCCATCTACCAGGATCGACTCTCCGGGCAGAGGAATGTGGCCGGCCTCTTCACTCAGCAGGCCGCCCACGGTGGTAGCGTTCGAGGACGGAGGAAGATTCAGCAATCCGGTGTCGGCGAAGAGCCGCTCCAGATCCGCCAGTTCATAGCGGCCGGCGACCACCACGGCTCCATCCGGTTCCCGCTGTACCGTCTCATCCGCGCCTGCAGTCTCATGTTCATCGGAGATGGCGCCGACAATCTCTTCCACGATATCTTCGATCGTGATCAGGCCGGAGACGCCGCCGTACTCGTCGATGACGATGGCCATGTGCTGCTTGGCGTGCTGCATCTCCCCCAAAAGTGACTGCAGATTTTTTGTCTCGGGCGTGAACATTGCCGGACGCGCAATCGCGCCGACGGTCATGCTCGCGGTACCCTGCGGCTCCAGGTGCAGCAGATCATGCAGAAACGCGATGCCCACCACTTCATCCAGGCTGGCGCCGTACACCGGCACGCGGGAGTAGGCATGCACGCGCAGCTGCGCCGCGAGCTCTGCCAGCGTCATGCTCGCAGGTACGGCGAATACCGATGGACGCGGCGTCATCACCTCGCGCACAATCTTGTCGCCAAACTCCACCGCAGAGCGTACCAGCGCACGGTCGCTTTCATCCAGAATGCCTTCGTCCTTCCCGGCTTCGATCAGCGCTTCAACCGCCTCGGAGGGATGTTCTGCCTCTGGCGGCTCGCCCGTCTCTGCCAGGGCTGCAATAGAGAGAAGAAACGCCAGCGCCAGCGTCACCGGAGAAACCAGCCAGAAGAGCACGCGGAGAAGACCCGTCAGCCGGACGATCCATTGGCCGCGGGTGCGGGTGAAGAGCATCTGTGGCAGAAAACCACGAAAGATCAGTGTGGCGAGCACGATGGCGAGGATCAGCTCCGCCAGGCCTTCGCGCATTGGCTCACCATGGCGCCAGGCGTCCAGCGCAACCTCACCAAACAGCAGCACCAGAGCCGCCAGCGACAACGGGACCAGCAGCGCGGCGGACTGCGCCGCCCGCGAGCGGCTGAAGCCCAACCGCGGCTCCACCTGCTCCTCCCACACATCGATGTTTTCCTGAAAGTCCCGCGAGAGAAAACGTCCCATCTCGGAGTAGAGCCGATCGACATACGAGACGAGTGTATGCAGCGCCAGCAGCGCAACAATCGCCAGATCGAGCAGAAAGTTCATCGGGAGCGTCCCTTAGCCGCGTCGCCCGTCAGTGTGCGCGGCAGCCGAAAGCGCCGGCGCAGCGCCTCTTCGCGCGCCGCCATCTCTCCCTGATCGGCTTCATGGTCGTATCCAGCCAGGTGCAGCAGCCCATGCAGCAACAGAATTTTTACCTCCAGCTGGAGCGAGTGTCCAAACCGCCGCGCATACCGCGCCGCCGTGTCCACAGAGACGGCCAGGTCGCCCGCAACCGCGGCTGCCCCTTCGCCAGCCAACGCCGGAAAGGAAAGCACATCGGTGGCCTTGTCTTTGTGCCGAAACTGCCGGTTCAGGCGGCGAATGGCGGCGTCGCCGGTCAGCAGAACAGACACTTCTCCGTTCAGCGGAATGGCATGGCAGACGCGGATTACAAAGGCGCGCAGCGCAACGGCATCGAGCTCCATGGAGCGCGGCGTGGCGAGCCGGGGCAGGTCGAACGTGATCATAGCGATAGCGAGGACCGCCAGGACGGTTGCCGGCGAGCCTCTATCCAGCATAGGGAGCGGGCGCGATTTGCGCACGCTCCATCTGGGCCCGCGACTGAGAAAGAAGCGCGTCCGTCGCTCAGGACGGCGGACGCGGTTCGCGGCGCTATTGGGTCTGCACCCTGCGCCCGTTTGCGTCCGGGGTCACAGCCGGTGCGGTTTCATCCATGCCCAGCGGCAGTTCACGTTGCGCGCGCGTGTAGTTGTCGTACGCGCACACAATACGCTGCACCAGTTGGTGCCGCACAACATCGCCCTGTTCAAAGTAATTGAAGCGGACGCCCTGCACCCCTTTCAAAACTTCAATCGCTTCAATCAGGCCGGACTTGCGCGCATTCGGCAGATCGATCTGGGTGATGTCGCCGGTGATAACCGCCTTGGAATTGTTGCCCAGGCGGGTCAGGAACATCTTCATCTGCTCGCGCGTGGTGTTCTGCGCCTCGTCCAATATGGTGGATG
>JAJXUS010000459.1 GCA_021782675.1 Acidobacteriota bacterium | reverse complement strand
TGCCGGGCCACTTTGCCTGCCACGCAAGGGCTACGCCGCATGCCACCTGCAACTGGGCCGGTGTGCCCTGGACTGGTGGCAGGATGTTGTGACTGCGCAGACCTGCATTTCTCGAGGCGCCGGCTTGATTGCGGCCTGGAGTCTCCGCGCCGTGCAGGACTTCCGTAAGCGGGAGGCCCTTGAGAAATCCGGCTGCTTCGTCTTCAGCAGCAACACTCAACGCATCATGCTCGTTCAGGTCCGCAGTAAGCGTGGCCAGCATCGCTTCCAGACCGCGATGCAGTCTGGCCCCTGCCGGGCAATCCTTGCGCGGTATTGTGCGCAGATGCTCGGCAAGCAGGCGGCACTGCTGCATCGCCGCATAAATGGCCAGCAGCTTTTCATCGGAGATCAGCGAAAACTTCTTCTCCGCTGCCCGCACAGGGCGCTTTCGCACTTTGCTTCCGGCCGTCATCGGTGGCATGACCTCACTGTGGATTTGCTTTGAAAGCAGCATTAGACCGCATGGCGGCAGTGTTGTTCCCGGCCTCCGTGCCGTCAGGTCGAGTAGTCGGCATTGATGCGGATGTACTCATGCGTCAGGTCGGTGGTCCAGAAACCGCACGCACCGGAGCCTTGATTGAGTTCAATTCTGATGGAGAACTCAGGTTGGCGCAGATAGGCGTGGGCTGCGACTTCATCGAACTCCGCAGCGCGGCTACCATTGCGACAGATACGGAGCTCACCGAACCAGATGTCGATGCGCTCAGGATCAATAGCGGCGCCGGAGTAGCCGATAGCGGCCATGAGTCGTCCCCAGTTGGGGTCGCATCCGGCCCATGCGGTCTTCACCAGGGGAGAGTGGGCAATGGCCTTTGCCGCGAGGAGCGCATCGGCATCCGTGGCCGCGCCTTCTATCCGTAATTCGACGACATGGGT
This sequence comes from Acidobacteriota bacterium, assembly GCA_021782675.1. Classification (GTDB taxonomy): domain Bacteria; phylum Acidobacteriota; class Terriglobia; order Terriglobales; family Acidobacteriaceae; genus JAKAUB01. The sequence continues at coordinate 1,668 of JAJXUS010000459.1, read as the reverse complement.
GACGCCTTCGCCGTCGGCGACCATCTGTCTGGCCAGCGACGTGCATACCTGCTTCAGCGCTAAGGCAAAGTCAGAATCTCCCGCGCCGACCGCTGCGCCGCTTGCGCCGGAGGCGAGCAGCAGCACGGTGTCGTTGGTCGAGGTGTCGCCGTCGACCGAGATACGGTTGAAGCTGACCTCGACGACCCGGCGCAGATAATCATCGAGCACGGCCGGCTCCATGAAAGCATCCGTGAGTACGTACACCAGCATCGTGGCATGGGGCACGAGCTGCGGATGGATCATGCCCGCGCCTTTGCCCACTGCTGCAATCCGCACTTCTTTGCCGCCAATCGCCACGCGGGCAAAGGCGGTTTTCTCGACCGTATCTGTGGTGAGGATGGCCTGCGCGACCTGCTCGAAGTGGTCGCTTTCCGCTCCAAGCGCTGCCACCATGTCTGGCAATACCGCAATCAGCTTTTCAGCAGGCAGTGGCACGCCGATGATTCCGGTGGATGACGGAAAGACCTCTTCGGGCTTGCACGCGAACGTCTTTGCCGCGGCGGCGCATGTGGCACGGGCAGCGTCCAATCCGGCCTGGCCCGCAGCGCAATTGGCGTTGCCCGCATTGATGGCGACGACCCGGACGCGGCCTCCGGTCATGCGCAGGTGCTGCTTGTCTACGGTGAGCGGCGCCGCGGTGACGCGATTAGCTGTGAACATGGCCGCCGCGCTGGCCGGCGCATCGGCGACGATGAGGGCGAAATCGGTGCGCCCGCTCTGCTTGAGTCCGGCCCGCGCGGCGGCGAAGCGAAATCCCTTCGGGATGAGAATCTGTGAAATCTCAGACATTTTCATTTATGGGGTGCGACGCATTTAATCTAGCAGGTTGGGGGTCGAATGACAGAGCGCGACGCGCTGCCGGAGCAAAGCGAATTTCTTGAGTTGAGCCGTGTGCAGGTGGCGCGTGGGGACCGCATTGTGCTGCATGATGTGAACCTTCGTATCCGCGCTGGAGAGCACGTGGCTATTCTGGGGCCGAATGGCTGCGGCAAATCCACGCTGATTCTGACCATGACCTGCCAGATCTATCCCATCGTACAGCCGGACATGCGGGTCCGCATCTTTGGCCGTGAACGCTGGGACCTGACGCAGTTGCGGCAGCACTTTGGCGTGGTAAGCGCGGGGCTGCTGGGCGCGGAACTGCCGGGCGAGCGCACGGCGGTGACCACAGGCCAGGATGCGGTGATCGCGGGATTTTTCTCGGCCTCGACGCTGTGGCCGAATCTGCACGTAACACCGGAGATGAGCCGGCGCGCATGGGAAGCACTGGAGCGCATGGAAGCCACCCACCTGGCCGGGCGATTGGTCGGCGAGATGTCGGCGGGAGAGAAGCGGCGCATCCTGATTGCCCGCGCCCTGGTGCACCGGCCGCGGCAGTTGCTGCTGGACGAGCCCTCGAACGCGCTGGATCTGGCCGCGCAGCGCGACCTGCGCGAGACGCTGCGGCGGCTGGCCGCGGAAGGCACGGGCCTGGTGCTGGTGACGCATCATCTGGGCGATATTCTGCCGGAGATCGAACGCGTGATCCTGATGCAGCAGGGACGGATTGTGGGCGATGGTCTGCGCAGTGAGATGCTTACAGAGTCGCGCCTGAGCCGACTTTTCAATACTCCGATCCGCATTGGG
>JAJXUS010000458.1 GCA_021782675.1 Acidobacteriota bacterium | reverse complement strand
GGCCGAAGATGATTTTGCCGTAGCCCATGAAACCGGTGAGGACGATGCGGCGGGGAGCAGCGGAGCGGGATGTCGACGGTATGCCGGGAGTCAATTGAGTCATTGCAGCATCTTTAGAGGCCGGAGTCTGTCTTTTCAGTATAAGGAAGTGGCGCTGTATTCATTCCCGCTTGTTGTATTCAGAAGGGCAAGAGCAAAAACAACCGCAGGTCTTTCGACTTCGCTGCGCTCCGCTCAGGAAGACACCTCTATTTTTTCAATTCTTTTCCATCTCTTGCGGGAGACTCCACCAGTGAGAAGAACCCAGGAGCCGTGCGAGGGGCAGCCGCTCAGCCGAGGACCATGACGATGGCCCCAGCCGTGATGAGCAGGCCGCCGGTCAGGACGGCGGGAGTGAGCTTTTCACCGAGCAGCAGCCAGGCGAAGACCATGACGAGAGGGACGCTGAGTTTGTCCAAAGGTGCGACGCGGGAGGCTGGGCCGAGTTGCAGGGCGCGAAAGTAGCAGAGCCACGAGAGGCCGGTGGCGAGGCCGGAGAGGGTAAGGAAGAGCACGGTTCGGCGGTCAAGGCTGCGGATTTCACCGTGCTTGCCGAGGCCGATTGCGATGGCCCAGGCAAAGACGACAACCACGCTGGTACGAACGGCGGTAGCCAGGTTTGAGTCCACATGAGCGACGCCCACCTTGGCCAGCAGGGCCGTGGCGGCGGCAAAGACGGCGGAGAGCAGTGCCCATCCAATCCAAGTCATGTTCGTTATGGTACGACTTCCATGCCGCCCGCAGTTGAGTACACTGGAACAGTCATGCGCCTGTTCGCCATTGCGCAGTTCGCCGCGGTTCTGCTTGGGCTCACCGGATGTGGTTATCACACGCTGGGCGCTGCCACGCATCTGCCGGCTGATACACGCACGCTTTATGTGCCGACATTTGCCACGCGCACGGAGACGTACCACACAGAGGCGGTGATGACGGAAGCGGTGATTCGCGAGTTCGCCGCACGCTCGCGGCTCAGGGTGACGCCGGACGCCGGGGGAAACCCGGATGCGGTACTGCACGGGACGATTCTGCAAGAGGTGGTGGCACCTCTGACGTACAACACCACGACGCAGCAGTCGTCGAGCTATCTGATCACCGTGGTGGCATCGGTGAAGTTGACGGGCCGGGATGGCAAGACACTTTACGAGAATCCGAACTACGTCTTCCGGCAGCAGTACCAGGCCACTACAGACCTGCCGACGTTTCTGGATGAGAGTCCGGCGGCGGTGGAGCGGCTTTCGCGGGACTTTGCGCGCGCGCTGGTGGCGGATGTGCTTGAGGGAATGTAAGAAGGGGCGCGTGCGGCGCGGAATATAGAGTTTTAAGCACCGCACGCCTTTTGGGGGAGGGCCAACCACCTTCAAGCCGGGGCGCTGAGAGCGGCCGGCCTGCCATGCGCCCGAGGGTTCGGTTCGGGTGCAATACGTTCAAGTCTCTGCCGGGGGGAGCGAGAAATGAACTGCCTGGAGTTCCAGACTGGCCCCAGTCTAGCCATTGCCCAGATGCGCGGCAATGAAAAACAGGTGAAAAACCCTGCGGAAGCGAATCAAAGGCATTACGGAAGTCCAGGCTGAGGCAAGAGTAACCGGCATTACTTACTGCTGAGTAAACCCAGCTTTGCAGCGGTGTGCTGCCGTTTGCGATGCGGCTCGGCAGACTGTAACGGCCGGGCGTGACGGCCATTGCAGATTATGGCAACCCCTGGCCGGCTGGACTGGCAGGCCGGGGCTGGGAAGGGTATTCTGGAGCGGCATGTACCTTGCCTTCATATCCCGGAGACAGGCCCTTTGAGCGGCACGCGCTGGGGCGCGGAATCTCACCCAGTCAAGCCCAAAACGGGCTCGGCGGGCGGCCCGGGATTCAGTGCCGTGGGCCGCTTTGTGGCGGAGATCGAGGCCGCTGCCGCGGGTACGGGGCATCTGAAGCCGGGCTACGTGCTGGCCGGGGACGAGATTTTTCTTTTGGATCGCTGCCGTGCCGCGGTGCTGAAGGCATTTGTGCCGCCGGAGCTGAAGGATTTCAGCCTGTCTGACCTGGACCTGAGCGGAACCTCCATTTTTGAAGTGCTGGACCGCGCGCAGACACCGTCGCTGATGGCTCCGTTCCAGGTTATTTTTGTGCGCAATGTGCGGCAGCTTTACACGCGCGGGGCCAAGAAGGAAGAATTCGCAGCGCTGGCGCGTTATTTTCGCTCGCCCAACCCGCAGGCGCTGTTGATTTTTGTTGCGGACTTTCTGCGTATCCCCACGGATACGCGGCGCATGGAACTGGACGACAAGAACCGCTATGAGCGTTTGACCGAGACGCTGGGCGAGCACTGCGGCATGGTGGAACTGGCCCGCGTGAGCGAAGAGGACGCCATGCGATGGGTGGCGTCGACCGCGCAGGAGTCGGGCAACCGCATGGAACCTGACGCGGCCCGCGAACTGGTGGATGCGCTGGGCGCGGACATGATGCTGATTGCCTCCGAGATGGAAAAGCTGCTGCTCTATACGCTAGGCAAGGGGCGCATCACGCTGGGCGATGTGGAAACCATGGTGCTGAGCGCCAAG
>JAJXUS010000022.1 GCA_021782675.1 Acidobacteriota bacterium | reverse complement strand
CCAAATGACGCAGAAAGATATTCGCCCGCACCTGGTCGGGGATCGACAGATTGAAGTCCGGCGCCTCCGACGCAAAGTGCCCCACCAGCTCCGGCTTGGTGGGCGTGTTGCTCGCGATTAGAGGAATCGCCCACGGCCACTTATTGTCGCCCCCGCCCCACTCCGCGGGCAGTTCCTCGCCCGGAGCAACTGCGCTCTTGGCGCACGTGCTGCCTGCCAGCACCGTGCCTTGCTGCGGATTTGCCGTCTGCACCGCATTGCAGAAGCGCGAAGAAATATATTCGCCGAAGTGATAATAGCTCTTGCCGTGGGCAGCCATATTGCCCCATAGATAGCCGCTGGCTGGCTGATTCACATCGGGAATCTTCTGCAGCAGAGGATAGCCGTTGGCAACCACGCCCTCGAAGTCATAGGTGTGCTGCGCATTGCGGTAGTTCTGCTGCCAGCTCTTCTCCAGGTAGTCCGTTCCGATCGCCGCGGTCGACCAAACATGCCCGTCGCCTGACACCTCGCCCGAATCGAAGAAGTTGTCGAGCACTCCAAATTGCAGCGCCAGCTTGTGCTCGTTCGGAGTAATCGCTTCCCCGTACATCGCCAGGCTTGCGTCGCCGTTGCCCACCGGCTGGCCGCCCTGCTGCAGATCGCCAAGGATCTGATCGTAGGTGCGATTCTCCTTGATGATGTAGATGACATGCCGGATGGGATTGCGCCCGCCCGCGAACTCAATCTTCTGCTGCGCCGCCTTCATGCGATTTGAAGCCAGCACCACATCCGTCCATCGCGGCAGGTTGGCGGCAATCTCAGTCTCCGCAATCGACGCAACCGACCCGTACAGCAGCGTCGCGATATAGGTGTTGCCGTGCACCGGCCGCGCTCCCGGCTTGTTCACCGGGCGTTGCGGCGCCTTGTTCGGTCCCGTGCCCTTGCCCTTGTCCGTGGCGACGTAGAGCTTGCCGCCGGCGAAGGTCATCGAAATCGGCATCCACTCCGTGGGCACAAACCCCGCCGGCTCCACCATGCCCTGCTTGCCGGCTTCCGGCGTCAGCTTGGCCGGGTCGAGCACCGCCACCGCGTCGCTGCCCATGTTGGCCGCGTACACCCGGCTGCCATCGGCATTCACCGCCACCGCCACCGGCTCCGCGCCAAAGTAGCTCTGTCCGGGGAGGCGCGTGTCAAAGTAGCCGCGCAGCTTGAAGCGATTCCTGTGCACATCGATCGCAGCCACTGCGTCGCGGTTGGAAAGCGCGACATACAGTGTGCCGTTATCGGGCGACAATACAACTGCGCAGGGATGCGTCCCCGCCGCGATGGCGCTCGATGGCTTAAGCAGGTCGAGCTTGCGGCCCACCTTGCCATGATCGACTTCCAGTTCCACTACCTCCGATGCATTCCACAGCGCAACCCACGCGCGCTTGCCGTCCGGCGCCACCGCCAAGGCCACCGGATAGGTGGAGGGAACGGCATCGCTTTCGCCAAGATCGAAGCTCTTCTCGATGCGCCCGCTGGCCGCATCCAGCAGAACGACATTGTCAGAAAGATTAAGCGCGACCAGCAGCTTCTCCTTGCCTGCCGAGCCCGTCACCGCGATCGCCGCCGGATAAGGCACGCCCTCCGTCCCCGGCTTGTTGCCCACCAGCAGCGTCGTTCTGCCCGTTGCCAGTGGCTGCATCGGAATGGGAATAAAACGCTCAGGCGCCAGGACACCGGTAGAAAAGCTGTACACCGCGATACCGCTGCCCTGGTTCCCCTTGTCGTCTCCCCCGGGATTGCTCAGCGAGGCCATGCTGACATAGATATGCAGGCCATCCTGGCTGAACGCCACGCCTGAGTACAGCGTCTCTTTTGAACTGCGCGCCGTGCGCGGCTCCGGAAAATCGGTGACCTTCTCCGTCTGTGTGTCGAGCACCGCCAGCGACTGCTCGTAGTCCGATTCCCAGGTTCCATATCCGGCATTCACTGTCACCAGGTAACGGCCGTCGGGTGACACCGCCATCGAGATCGGCAGGCTGTTCAAACGCTGCGGGCTGCCCGGAGCGTCGCCGAGCAACTGCTTGCTCGAAGGCAGGTCAATCGTCTGCGCGAAAACAGCAGCTGTGCCAAAGAACAGAATCACGATGGCAAAAAATAAGAGAGTTCTCGATTTCATTGCTACCCCTGCAACTCCGCTACCCAGGCTCGCGCACTGATAGAACAGTGCCGGATGGCGCGGTCTTTGTATGGGCGATTGTACATGGGGGCGATGAATCCGCGAGGAAGCACTACCAGCCGATGAAGAACAGCGGCACCAGGCCGCCCAGCGTCAGGATCAAGAGGAACAGGAAACTCTGGCGGCCGGTTTTGCGGCCGGCCAGGCTCAATGCGTAAAACCCCTTCACCAGGTTGTTGCTCGCGGCAGCGATCAGAATCGCTCCGCCCGCGACCGCAATCGAGGCGCCCGCGGCGCGGCCCGCCGTCTGCGTCAACCCCATGATGAACGGATCCACGTCGCTCACCCCCATGATGGCCGCCAGCGTATCGATGCCGGCCTTGCCCAGGTAAGCAACTGCCAGTTGCGTAATCACCAGCATGGCCAAGAACAGCGCCGCGAACAAAAAGGCCGCCGTCAGTTCCAGCGGATTCTTGGGGTCCGAGTCCTGCTGCACGGCCTGCGCGCCAACGTCGGCGCGGAGCGTCCAAAGCCAGCCAAACACCAAAGCAGCAGCAGCCAGCGCCAGAAACGGAATCCACAACAGCCCCATCAATTGGCGATTAAAAATCGCGAGCAGTATCGTCAGCCGCAGATACATCACTCCCGAAGCCATCAGAATTCCACCGGAAAAAAGATGGGGATGGTCCTCCGCTTTGGCGCGGCGGGCCAGCACCACCGTGGTCACGGTAGAGGAGTATGCCCCGCCCAGCAGCGCCGCCAGCACCAGCCCGCCCTGTCCCTTGGTCAGCTTTTGCAGCACGTAACTGGCGTACGAAATGGCGCTGATGGCCACTACCACCAGCCAGGTCTTGAAAGGATTGATGTGGAACCGCCCAAACTCCTGGTTCGGCAGCGCCGGCAAAATAACGTCTGTCAGAAACAAAAACTTCGCAAAGGTGAGAATCTCGCGCGGCGCAATCCGGCCCGCCAGCTTTTCCAGCCCCGCTTTCAGGTCCAGCAGCAACAGGCTGGCCACGCCCAGCGTTGTCGCAATCCAGAAGTGGCCATAACAGACCAGCGCGCCCACCAGAAAAGTGGCCAGTCCCGACATCTCCGTGGTTACGCCGGCGGTCTGGGCAGTGGACAGCTTATGCCAGTAGGAGAGCAGCAGAAATCCCGCAACCACCAGGAAGCCGATCGTCAGCGGCAGCAGTTGGGCGCCGGAGATGAGCGCCAGAGAGTAGCCGATGAGTCCAATCAGCGGAAACGTGCGCACGCCGCCAAAGGCATAAGCTCCTCCCGCTGCTTTGTGTTCCTCCCGCTCCAAGCCAATCAGGAACGAAAGAAACAGCACCAGGACGATCTTCACCGCATCGGGCGGCATCTGCTGGTAGATCTCCATGCGACCTCGGAAACCACGGCTTCAGGCCATTGCTTCAGGAAGGAGATCAGGATACTACGGCAGATTCAGCACCCGAGGCGCAAGTTTGTTAGCCCGCGCTTCAGCGTCGGCAACCTACGCCCCATCCCCGCGTGTTTCCGCGAGGATGGGACGCCCTCAAACCGGGCCCGACAATTCCCGCCTACGGGTAGATGCCCCGGATCTGCACGGCCTCGGCCACGCGGCCAATGCCCAGCATATTCGCCGCGATCCGCATCGGTACCTTGCGGTCAAGGTGAATCTTGAGCACGTCGCGGAACGAAGTCTTCATCACCCGCTCCAGCCGGTTGTAGATGTCCTGCGCCTCCCAGAACAGGTGCTGCTCGTCCTGCACCCACTCAAAGTAGGAGACCGTCACCCCGCCCGCATTGCACAGAATATCGGGAATCAGGAAGATGCCCTTGTTCTGCAGAATGCGATCGGCCGCCGGCGTCACCGGACCATTGGCTGCCTCGGCCACAATCCGCGCCTTGACCGCGTTGGCATTGTCTTCGCGAATCATGTTCTCGAGTGCCGCCGGGATCAGGATGTCGCACTCCAGCGCCAGCAACTCCTCGGCACGAATCGCCTCGCTCTCGGGGAACCCCTCCACATGCCCGCAAAGCCCCTTCATGTGGATGAGCTCGGGAATGTTCAGGCCGTTGCGGTTGTAGACACAGCCGGTGGAGTCGTTCACCGCAATGATCTTGGCTCCCGCTTCGTAGAACAACTGCGCTGCCACCGAGCCGGCATTGCCAAAGCCCTGCACCACCACCGTCGCGCCCTTGAGATGCATCTTCAAATGCTCGCAGGCACTCTCCACGGTGTAGAAGACACCGCGGCCGGTGGCCTCGTTGCGGCCCAGCGATCCGCCCAGGCTGATCGGCTTACCCGTTACCACCCCGGGAACCGAATAGCCCTTGTTCATGCTGAATGTGTCCATGATCCAGGCCATGGTCTGCGGATTGGTGTAAACATCGGGCGCCGGAATATCCTGGTCCGGCCCGATCATCGGCAGAATGGCGCTGGTATAACGGCGCGTCATCCGCTCCAGTTCGCCCTGCGTCATGTGCTTGGGATCGCAGGTCACCCCGCCCTTGCCGCCGCCAAACGGAATATTCACCACCGCGCACTTCCACGTCATCCATGTGGCCAGCGCCTTCACTTCGTCCAGGCTCACCTGCGGGTGATAGCGGATGCCGCCCTTGGCCGGCCCGCGCGCCGTCGAGTGCTGCACGCGGAATCCCTCAAAGCGGTGAATGCGGCCATCGTCCATCCGCACCGGAACCGAAACCGTCAACACGCGCTCGGGATACTTGATCATCTCCCGCGTGTCCTGGTTGAGTTCCATCACATCAGCTGCTGTATCGAAGTTCTCCAGAGCGACGTCATAGGCGTTGCCCTTACTCAGTTGTGTTGTCAGCATTCCCTCATCCTCCTGGCCTTTCCGTGCCTCTCCGCTCCGCCGCGGCGGAACCGCTCTCCAGACCGCCGGCGCTGGCCGCGGCGTTCGCACCGGCTTCTTTTGCCGTCACAACTCCACTGCCATCTCAAAGCGCCATCAGCAACTGGAAAACCGCTTCCTGCCCGCAATACGGGCGCGAACCAGCCTACGGTCACGCAACACTCTTTTCCACCGCCATCGACTGAGCCGCAGCCGCGGTGCGATACACCGGCTGCAGCCACCTGCGGTACACCGGCAGACGCCCGCGTGCCGCTTCGCAATACAAATGCGCCAGGCGCCGCGTAATCGGGCCCAGCGCCGCGTCTTTTACCGGCCGGTGATCGACGCGCACCACCGGCGCAATGCCCACCGCCGTCCCGGTCAGGAACAGCTCGTCGCATATATACAGCTCGCTGCGGTCAATCGTCCGCTCCACAATGTCGAGCCCCAGTTCGCGCCGCGCCAGTTCCATCACCGAGTCGCGCGTAATGCCTTCCAGCACGTTGTCCGTCACCGCCGGAGTAATCAGCTTTCCCTTGCGCACCATGAACAGGTTGCAGGTCGCGCCTTCCGCCACGTGCCCGCTCTCGTTGAGCAGAATCGCCTCGTCAAAGCCGCAGCGCCGCGCTTCGTCGCTGGCCAGGGCGCTGTTTACATACGCGCCGCAGATCTTGCCGCGCGCCGGAATGGCGTTGTCGTCGATGCGCCGCCACGGGCTCACACCCGCATGAATTCCCTCCTCCGCGTGCAGATACTCGCCGAATGGAATCGCAACAATCGCAAACGCATCCCGGTCGTCGGTGGCCACGCCGATGCGCTCGGCGCACTTGTAGGCCAGCGGCCGCACGTACAGGTTGCTGTGGAAGTCGTTGCGCCGAATCAGCTCCTGGGTAATCGCGCACAGCTCCTCCGCCGTCCGCGGCACATCGATGCGCAGAATGCCGCAGTTCAGCTTCCAGCGCTGATAGTGCTCCAGAGGACGCAGAACAAACAGCTCCTTCGATTCCTCGTCCCAGTTCGCGCGAATGCCCTCGAAGACCCCGGTGCCATAGTGCAGCGCATGCGTCAAAATACTTACGTTGGCGTCTTTGAGAGGCATGTATTGCCCGTTGAAATACACAATTACATTCGGATCCGCTTCCGCTTTCATGCACCTACCTCCACATAGGCTTCCCGAAACAGCGCCCGCCCGCGGGCCAGGGCGCGTTCGTCCAGTTCGATCCAGCGTGGATTCTTCACCAGCCGCCGCAGCGCCGCGCCCACACTGGCCTCGGGCAGCACCGCCGTCATCTCCAGCAGCGCTCCCAGCATGATCATGTTCGATGCGCGGGCATCGCCGAGCTGGTGAGCAACTTCGGTAAATGGCAGCGCCAGCACCCGCACATCCGCGCGCGCGCAGTCCGCGGGAAATTCGCTGCCGTTGTAGATCACCCAGCCACCCGGCCGCACGCTGCGGTCAAACTTGCGCAGCGAAGGCTCGTTCATCGCCACCAGGATGCCGGGGGCGGAGACCAGCGGCGAGTCGATCGACCCGCTGGCCAGGCGGACATGGCAGTTGGACGTGCCGGAACGCATCTCCGGCCCGTAGGAGGGCAGCCACGAAACCTCCAACCCCGCATCCAGGCCAGCTTCGGCCAGCACTTCGCCCAGTAATAAAACTCCCTGGCCGCCAAACCCGGCGATCCGCACTTCCAGATCGACTTCCCGGCTTCCTTCCACCGCATGCGCGTTGCCTTGCGGCAGATCCTCGTCGGCCACACCAAGAATGCGGGGAATCTCTTCGAGCGCGGGGCTCGGCGGAGCCGCGGGCTTTGGCATCGCCTCCCCGGTCCTGTCCCGCATCACGCCCAGCGGAAAGGTCTTCTCCATTACGTCGCGCACCCAGTGCTGCGCGTCCACCGGCGACATCTTCCAGATCGTCGGGCACGGCGCCAGCACCTCCACCAGCGAAAACCCCAGCCCGCGCACCTGGTTCTCCAGCGCCCGCCGAATCGCCCGCCCTGCCTGCGCAGTCTGCTTGTTGTCGCCCAGGCCTACGCGCTCGATATAGACCGGCGCCTCCAGCGTGGCCAGCAATTCGCTCATGTGCAGCGGATACCCTTCCGTATCCGCCGCCCGCCCTCCCGGCGTGGTTGTGCTCTTTTGCCCCAGCAGCGTGGTCGGCGCCGCCTGCCCGCCGGTCATGCTGTAAATGGCATTGTTCACAAAGATCACGGTGATGTTTTCTCCGCGGTTGGCGGCGTGCAGAATCTCCGCCGAGCCAATCGCGGAGAGATCCCCGTCTCCCTGGTAGGAGATGACAACTGCCTCCGGCCGGCTGCGCTTCACCGCCGTCGCCACCGCCGGCGCCCGCCCATGCGCGGCCTGGATGTTGCCCACGTCAAAGTAGTAGTAGGTGAACACCGAGCAGCCCACCGGGCCGACGAGAATCGTGCGGTCCTGAATGCCCAGCTCGTCAATCGCCCGCGCCAGCATCTTGTTCGCAATGCCGTGTCCGCAGCCGGGGCAGTAGTGGGTCTGGTGCTGCAACTCGTCCTTGCGCTCAAAGCGGGCGTAAAACGACTGCGCCCTGCCCTGCGCCACTTCGTAGTCAAGTGCCGTATCGCTACACATGGGCCAAACACTCCTCTTCTGCCCGCGCACCCGGGTTTAACTGCCGCGCCAGCGCCTGCACATAACGGAAGAGATCTTCATGCGAGGGAACATTGCCGCCGGTGCGGCTGACGAACTCCACCGGCCGCGCTCCGTTGAGTGCCAGGCGCACGTCTTCCACCAGTTGCCCGTTGCTCATCTCCACCACTACAAACAGACGGGCCCGCAATGCCAGGCGGCGGAAGTGCGCTGTCGGGAAGGGGTAGAGCGTGATCGGCCGCAGCACACCCACCTTGATCCCCGCGGCCCGCGCCTCGGCGGTCACTGCCTTCAAAATGCGCCCCACGATTCCGTAGCCCACCAGCACGATCTCCGCGTCGTCGGTCTGCCACTCCTCGGCGCGCGCTTCGCGCTGCTCGGCCAGGCGATACTTCTTTTCCAGCTCGCCGACGTGCGCCTCCAGTTCGTCCACACCCATGTGCAGCGAGTTCACCACGTTGCAGCGCGTCTCTGCGCTGCCGGTCACTGCCCATCCGGGTGTGGGCGCTGCCACGGCCTGCTGCGGAAACTCCACCGGCTCCATCATCTGCCCTACAAAACCATCGGCAAGCAGAAACACGGGATTGCGATAGCGCTCGGCCAGCGTAAACGCCAGCGCCGTCAGGTCCGCCATCTCCTGCACCGAGTGCGGCGCCAGCACCAGGGTGCGGTAGTTGCCATGCCCGCCCCCCTTCACCACCTGGTGATAATCGCTCTGCTCGGAGCCGATGTTGCCCAGCCCCGGGCCGCCGCGCGTAATGTCGGCGATCACGCAGGGCAGCTCCGCGCCAGCCATGTAGCTGATCCCTTCCTGCATCAGGCTGATGCCGGGGCCGCTCGACGCCGTCATCGCCCGCACCCCCGCCGCCGCGGCGCCGTACAGCATGTTGATCGCCGCTACCTCGCTCTCCGCCTGCACAAACACGCCGCCACAGCGCGGCATATAGAGCGCGGCGGCCTCGGTGATCTCGCTGGCGGGCGTGATCGGATAGCCATAGAACCCACGGCAACCGGCCAGAATCGCGCTCTTGACGATGGCCTCGTTGCCCTTCATCAGTTGCTTACGCATGCGCGGCTCCTTCCCTCGCGGCCATAGCCGCGGGATGCGAAACGGCGCGCAGCACCGTAATCGCCCCCGGCTCGGGACAGGCCATAAAGCAGATTCCGCAGCCTGTGCAGCCCGCGCCCGCATAGGTCGCGGTGCGATATCCGTAGTGATTCAGCTCCGCGCTCAGCGCGATCACCTTGGGAGGGCACGCCTCGATACACAAGCCACAGCCTTTGCACTCGTCCTGGTCAATCCGCAACAGCCCTCGATCCCGCTTCTTCGCATCCATATCTTCGTCCTCATCTCCAGGTGCATCTCCCGGCGCCTGGCCTGGGAAACCCCTCACGCAAAACTCCCCGCCCGAGCGCGATCCAGGTAGTGCAGCCGCTCCGCCGCGTCCTCCAGCTCCGCCCGGAAGCGGGGATCGGCAATCGCGATCAACGCCTGGGCGCGCTCGCGCAGGCTCTTGCCATGCAGATAGGCGATGCCGTGCTCGGTCACCACATAGTGCACATCGCCGCGCGAAGTCACCACCCCCGAGCCCGGATCGAGCATCGGCGCGATCCGCGAAACGGTTCCGCTCTTGGCCGTTGAGGGCAGCGCGATGATCGGCACGCCCCCCTTCGAGCGTGCCGCCCCGCGAATAAAATCCAGTTGCCCGCCGAAGCCGCTATACGGCCGCGGGCCAAGAGAATCGGCGCACACCTGCCCGGTCAGGTCCACCTGCAGCGCGCCGTTAATGGCCACCATGCGATCGTTTTGCGCCACCACAAACGGGTCGTTGATGTAGCTGATGGCGCGAAACTCAAAGGCGGGATTGTCATGAATGAAGTCGAACAGGCGCCTCGTCCCCAGCACGAACCCAGCCACCGCCTTGCCCCGATGCAGCGTCTTGGCGGCGCCGTTGATCACCCCCGACTCCATCAGATCGATCACCGCGTCCGGGCAGGTCTCGGTGTGGATGCCCAGGTCGCGCTTGTCGTCCAGGCAGTGCAGCACCGCCTCGGAGATGGCGCCAATCCCGGTCTGCAGCGTGGCCCCGTCGGGAATCAGCGCCGCCACATTCCGCGCCACCCGCATGTGCATCTCCGAGTAAGGCTCGGGACGCAGTTCCAGCAGCGGCCGCGAGCTCTCCACCAACGCATCGATGCGGCTGATGTGAATGGCCGTGTCGCCATGCGTGCGCGGCATCTGCGTGTTCACCTCGGCGATCACCACCGGCGCCATGCGCGCCGCGGTGATGGTGCAGTCCACCGTCGTGCCCAGGGTCACGAACCCGTGCGCATCGGGCGGCGACACCTGCATCAGCACCACGTCCAGCGGCATGTTGTGCTCGAACAGGCCTTCAATCTCGCTGAGAAAAATCGGCGTGTAATCGGCGCGGCCGGCGGCCACGGCATCGCGCACGTTGGGACCGAGAAACAACCCGCGATGGCGAAAGCTGCCTTCGTACTCCGGCTTCGTATAGTCCGCGCTGCCCAGCGTCATCATGTGCACGATCTCCACATCGCGCACCTTGGACGCCCGCGCCACCAACGCGTTCACCAGTACCGAGGGCGTGCCGCAGCCCGACTGGATCCATACCCGCATGCCGGAAGTAACGGCCTCCAATGCCTGCGCCGCGCTGGTCGATTTGCGCCGGTATTCGTCGTTCCACGTCATGCTTCTCTGCCTCCGTTGCTCATCGCAACAAGAGCGCCCGACATCCGCGCGACCCGCATGAACACGGCTTCCGGCGCTCTTCGCATAGTGCTCAAACCCGCGTTATTCTGCGCTTCGGAAGATGCGAAATCCGTGATGGCAGTCACCTCATCCGCGCAACAATAGCATGAGTTCGCATGCACGTTTTCCGAGAAACGGAGAAATATTTGCGATGCACTCGCGTGCCAGGAAAGAAGGCGAAAATGGCGCCGATCTGTTATCGGTTAACGGATCCAGGCGCGCTTTCAGGCCTGCCTGTTAGCCGTTAACAGATCTCTCAAACACGTATTCGCGGAGTTGTTAGCCGTAAACAGCAGGGAGCGGTGAGCTCATTGCCATTGCAATCACATCGCCGCAATCCCGGGCGCGATCTTGTGCGGCTTTTCAACAGGACAGCGCGAGGGCCAGGCCTCGTTCATCGACGTGAAGGCAGCAGCCAGACACGACCCATCGCCCAGAGCGCAGGTCGGACCGGGACGGCTGGGAATGCGATGGTCTTATGGCTTGCCGGAATCCGGCGGCGGTACCGCTCCCGGAAAGAGATCCGGGATTGGCGCCCGCAGCTTCTCTTCCTTGTCGGGCTGCGGAAGCGGCTTGCGCGGCAGCATCTGGTCGCGCATGGCCGCGTTATAGACGAAGATCGCCTCCACGGTCGCCATCTGCTTCAAATCGGCCGGCTGCAGCCGCTCGTACACATCCTCGTTGGAGTGATGCGTGCGCGATTCGTAGGAGAGCGGGTCCTGGATGAACTGGAACCCGGGAATGCCCACCGCGTCGAAGCTCAGGTGATCGGTGCCGCCGGTGTTGCGCTCCGTCACCGTGGTCACGCCCAGGTCATGCAGAGGCGCGATCCACTGCTCGAAGATCGGCGCGATCGCGGCGTTGCCCTGCGTATAGATGCCGCGGATGCGCCCCGAGCCGTTGTCCACATTAAAGTAGCCGCTGATGAGCTTCTGCTCCGGCTTCACCTCGAGCGGCCCCACGGCGCGGCGCAGGTAATCGGGCAGATTCACCTGGTCGGGCGCTGTCGACAGAGCGGCCGAACCAAAGTGGTCGCGGCAGTAGCCGCGCGAACCGTAGATGCCCTGCTCTTCCCCGGTCCACAGCGCAATGCGGATGGTGCGCCGCGGCTGCACGCCCAATGCCTTGAGAATGCGCATCGCCTCCATGGCCACCACCACGCCCGCTCCGTTGTCGGCGGCGCCGGTGCCCGCGATCCAGCTGTCGAGGTGGCCCCCCAGCATCACCACCTGCTCCTTCAAACTGGGATCGGAACCGGGGATCTCGGCAATGGTGTTGTACGCATGCTCGTGCTCGCCCGTCACCCTGGTGTCGATGTTGATCTCCACCGTCGCCGGCACATGATCCTGCGTCAGCCGGTACAGTCGCCCGTAACTCTCAATGGCCGCCACCGCCACCGGAACCTTCACCCGCTCGCTGTCCAGATAAGGCCTGCGGCTCAGGGTCGTGCCATTGTCGTCAAAGAATGTGCCGCCCGATCCGCCGCCGTCTTCGGCATCGCGGCTGGGCTCGATCACCGCCGCCACCTTCTCCTCGGCAAAAAAGTCATTGATCTTGCTCAACA
>JAJXUS010000457.1 GCA_021782675.1 Acidobacteriota bacterium | reverse complement strand
GGCCACGCGTACACCATTCCAGGAAGATGATGGTCCGACGTATAGACAGCCGTACCGGTGGTCTTCAGCGGGGCATCGATGCGCTGCGTGGATACGCCAATCACCTTCGAGGGAGTCGCTGTCTGCGCGTTGCTGTCCTGTTCCATGGGTTCCTCTCTACGCGAGTTGCGCGGCCTGCGTCAGCGTATGGACGATGCAGCGTTTTGCCAGTTCTACTTTGAAGGCGTTCTGGGATTGCGGCCGGGCCTGCTGCAGCGCTGCCTCCGCCGCCTTGCGGAAGTTCTCTGCGTTCGGCGCGTGACCAACCAGCGCCCGCTCCGCTTCCTGGCTCCGCCACGGGATGGCGCCCACGCCCCCAAGAGCCGCGCGGACGTGCTCAATCTTTCCCTGCCGGGTCTTCAGCACAACGGCGGTTGATGCCAGTGCAAACTCATACGACGCGCGGTCACGCAGCTTTACATACAGGCTTTTGGAGCCAGGTGGAAGCGCCGGCACGGTCACGTGCGTAATCAGATCGCCGGGCAGCAGCACGGTTTCCTTCTCCGGCGTGGATCCGGGCAGCAGATAGAACGCTGCAATCGGCACAGATCGCTGACCGTTCACCCCGCTGATGTGAATCGTAGCGTCCAGAGCCATCAGCGCCACGTTCTGGTCGGAGGGGTTGGACGCAATGCAGTGCTCGCTCGTGCCCAGAATTGCCAGATTGCGGTTGTAGCCACCAATCGCGGAGCACCCGCTGCCTGGTGCACGCTTGTTGCAGGCATAGGCCCGGTCGCGGTAATAGACGCAGCGCGTCTTCTGCAGCAGATTGCCGGCCGTGCTGGCCATGTTACGCAGCTGTCCCGTTGCACCGGAAAGGATCGCCTGCGACAGTACGGGGAACTGTGTCCGGATCAGATCGTTCTGGGCCACGTCGCTGTTCCGCGCGAGAGCGCCAATTTTTACTGAGCCATCCGGAAGCTTTTCAATCGTATCCAGCGGCAGACCGTTGATGTCTACCAGCCGCCGCGGCGTTTCGACATTCAGCTTCATGCAGTCAACAAGGTTCGTCCCCCCGGCAATAAAACGGACGCTGGCTCCCTGTTGCGCAGTTGGCGATGCTGCCTGTTCCTTTACGGCGCTGGCTACATTTTGCGCGGTGATGAGTTCAAAGGGCTGCATCGCTTCTCCTAGGCCGTTGCCTTGCGCCGGCAGGACTGAACGGCAGCAATAATGTTGGGGTAAGCGCCGCAGCGGCAGATGTTCCCGCTCAGTGCCTCCTGTACATCTTCATCCCGTTCTCCCCACGGCTCGTGCAGCATAGCGGCGGCAGACATCATCTGCCCGCTGGTGCAATATCCGCACTGGAACGCATCGTGTTCCGCGAAGGCGGCCTGCACGGGATGCATGGCCTCCGGCGTACCCAGCCCTTCAATGGTCGTGATGGCTTTGCCCTGCTGCATCGTGGCAAGCAGCAGACAGCTATTCACGCGCCGGCCATTCACATGGATCGTGCAGGCGCCGCACTGGCCGTGATCGCAACCTTTCTTGGTGCCCGTCAGGTGCAGCGTTTCGCGCAGGGTGTCCAAGACCGTGGCTCGCGGGTCCACGCGGACCTTATGCGCTTTGCCATTCACCTGCAGCGTCACCGGAACCAGACCCGGTATTGAGCTTTCTTCTGCCGCTGCCGCTTCGGGAGTTTTCTGCGCCTCCGCAATCACCATGGGACCGGCAAGCGTAGCCGCCGTGCCAGCCACTGTTGCGGCGCCGGCTCGCGTCAAAAATGCCCGGCGGCTCAGGCCGCCTGGAGCTGAAGGTTTCGGTTCTTCCATCTCGTCCTTCGACATACATTCTCCTCAACGCAATCTAGCGGGGATCACGGCAGCCCTTGGCTCACTATTTCAACACAATAAAGTTCCGGGATCATTCTGCCGGAAAACTTTCAGCCGTTCAGCGGCTTTTTTCATCCGCTCGTAAGACCGTGTTTTCAGCCGACGCTGCCGGCTCCACAACGCGCAAGATCAACGCCATCCGCATCTTCTGACTCCATCGCGTGCAATCGCCGCAGATCGTCCGGCGTATCCACATCCAGGTCTCCACCCGGCAGCGGAATCGCAGCGGCGGCACCCAGCAGGTCTCTTGCTCCGTTCGGGCCACGCAACGCTTGTAGCGCTGGCCAATCTTCGCGAGGAAAGTAGGCTGGCACCCCCGTACGGTCTGCATAGTGGGAGGCCGTCGCTTTGCCAGATGCGGCCAGACGCAGCAGATGGCCCGCCGAAACCGCGGGCATATCGCAAGTCATAACCATCGCCCCGCCGACCGTTGCATCCTCGCTGAGCGCGGCAATCCCCAGCGACAGCGAACGTCCCATGCCATCGCTCCATCGTGGATTGCTCACGGCCGTCACGCGGCTTAGATCACACTCGCTGCGTATCTGCGCTTCGCAGGCGCCAAGAACCACAACCACAGGATGGCAACCGGCCTCCGCGGCTATGCGGATCGAGCGGGCCAGCAGCGTTTCCTTCTTCCATCGGACCAGTTGCTTGGGAACGCCCAGACGAGACGAGGCCCCGGCCGCGAGAATGACGGCGCCATGACTCACAGCCCACCCATTGCGCAG
>JAJXUS010000456.1 GCA_021782675.1 Acidobacteriota bacterium | reverse complement strand
CGCTGGAGCCGGTGCTGCGGCGCACTCTCGGCGTCCCCCTGTTTCAGGAGCAGCTATTGCGGATGGCGATGGTGGTCGCCAGCTTCAGCGGGGCAGAGGCTGAAGAGTTGCGCCGTGCAGTCGGCATGCGCCGCTCCTGGGCGCGGATGAAAAATCTTGAAGGCCGGCTGC
The DNA here is from genome assembly GCA_021782675.1 of Acidobacteriota bacterium. Taxonomy (GTDB): domain Bacteria; phylum Acidobacteriota; class Terriglobia; order Terriglobales; family Acidobacteriaceae; genus JAKAUB01. The sequence continues at coordinate 2,434 of JAJXUS010000456.1, read as the reverse complement.
GCGCGGGCATGACCGCGAACGGCCTCGACGCCGAAACCCAGGAAACGATTATCCGCAACATCAGCTCGTTTGCGCTTTATGGTTTTCCGGAATCGCATGCGGCAAGCTTTGCGTTAATCGCCTATGCCTCGGCGTACTTAAAGGTGCGGTATCTGGCTGCTTTTACCTGCGCCCTGCTCAACAACCAGCCCATGGGCTTCTACATGCCCGCGGTTCTGGTCAAGGATGCACAGCGGCATGGACTGCGCATCCGGCCGATTGCGATTCAACAGTCCGCATGGGCCTGCACGCTGGAACATGAGCCGGACGGCTCCTTATCGGTTCGCATGGGACTGGGCTATATCAAGGGGCTGCGTCGGCAGAGTGCAGAGGCCATCGTTGAAAGCCGCGCTGTGGGCGGTCCCTTCCGCTCGCCGGAAGACCTGGTGGCGCGCGTACCGATGCTGCAGCGGAAAGAGCTGACCTTGCTGGCTCGTGCCGGAGCCTTGAATGATCTGGAAGGCGTCGCGCATCGCCGCGATGCGCTGTGGCAGGTGGAGCGCGCCGGCAAGCCGGAGGGACCGCTGCTTGCCAGCTCCCCGGCGGCGCTGCAGGAAGAAACAGCCGCCCAGGCGCTGCAGCCCATGACAACAGAGGAGCGGCTGGTGGCGGACTATGCCGGCACCGGGCTAACGGTAGGTCCACATCCCATGACCTATCGCCGGGCAGAACTGCGGAAGCAGCGCATTCTCTGCGCCAGCGAACTCAGCCTGCTCCCAGATGGCCAGTGGGTGCGGGTCGCCGGCTGCATCATTGCGCGGCAGCGCCCGGGAACTGCACAGGGTTTCCTGTTTCTTTCGATGGAAGATGAAACCGGAATCGCGAATGTAATTGTTACGCCGGATCTTTATGAGCGGCAGCGGCTGATCGTCACGCGCAGCAAATTTATTCTGGCCGAGGGGCGGCTGCAAAATCAGGATGGAGTACTGCATGTGAAGGCCGGATGCCTGCATTCATTGACGGATGCCGCACTCGACCTTCGCTCGCATGATTTTCATTAGGAGCTGCCTGTCTCGCGATTGAGAGAACCGGCAGCCGTGCTACCAGCGAATGCCGCCCAGAATCTGCGCCATGCCCAGACCGGGACCGGGAAGCTGATTGCCCGGCGTTGAGTAATGCAAATAACGGGCCTGTGTGAATAAAACCCAGCGGCGGTTAGGATACAGGCGTCCTTCAAACCCCATACCCACATCGTAGAGCGCCTGATTGCTGGAATAAGACGAGCCGGTGATCGTCCCGTTGCAGAAGTTCGCGAAGTTGGCGTAACCGAGTGGCGAGTACGTATTGCAGTTGATGCCCGACAGCGGCTTGCCAAAGCTGGCCGCTATATGCGAATAACCGCCGCCGCCGATGACATAAAAGCCGAACTTCGGACCACGCATCAGATAAAACATCGGATTGCCGGTAAAGGCGATCGTGTTGTAGTGGCCCGAGGACTCTCCGGCCACCTGCAAGGCTGGCGTGGGCACGCCATTGTGAAAGTAATCCACATCGCCTTCAATGGTCAGCCGCCGCGTCAGGCGATAGCCCGCACCGCCCATGCCGGCAAATCCCGCATTCATGTACTGCTGCCCCGAGAGTCCTGTTGCCAGCGCTCCGCCGGCTGCGCCTTGCACAAACCAGCGGGGCGTCGCGGCAGGCGCGGGCGTCGGCTTTGCCACTGTGGCGGCTTGGCTGGAAGAGCTGGACGATTGCGCCTGCAGGGATGCACACAGCAGAACCGTCACCGACAAAATCCAAATCTTTTTCAATGGTGGTGGCCTCAAAAACAGTATCTACGATTCTTCGAACTTCGGGAAACACACCCGGTAACAAAGACGGCTCCCCGATAACGGATCGACGCGGATCACAAAGGAGCGGGGAAGCATCTGCCGTACCGCGCGGCCGGACCATCCCCGCATTCTGTGCACTATCCGTGGATGGGATGGGTGAACCAGGTGCTGACTTCATTCCACCACTTGCCCACCTGCTGCGCGGCGCCGGCGTGATCGTGCTCCACGCTGCCCGACAAAGCCGCAATCCGCTTGCTCAGGCCCTTCGCCTCATAAGGGCGGTGCGAGGCTTTACTGGAGGCGTACTGATCGAGCGTGACCGAGGCCTCCTTGAGCGAGGCTGCGGCTTCGCGATAGTGTCCGCTCTGGATCGCTACTTCCGCCAGGCCCAGGTTTTCGCGGGCCGCCAGCAGTGGATACTCGCCCTCAGCCTTCACCACCACCAGCTCGTCGGCAATGTGCCGCAGCGACGCATCGGCCTGCTGGGCCTGGTTTTGCTGCAGCGCGGACTGCGCCGCCACCAGACGCCGCTCCACCTTCCGCAGATCGAGCGCGACAAACGTGTACTGCGTGGACGCGGCCTGTACCGTCACGGGCTCGTGTTTGCTGGCTGGCGCACTGGC
>JAJXUS010000455.1 GCA_021782675.1 Acidobacteriota bacterium | reverse complement strand
CCGTCTGGGCTTGGGGGTATGGACCGGGGACACCGCTGTACTGCGCGAGGAATCGTGTTGCGTCCTCTGCGGGGCCACTGGTGGGGCCTGGCGGGCATCGCCGGGCACCAATTCCTCTCAGCTGGAGGCGTGACTCCAGTGGGCGGCCAGCCAAGCCCCGGTTGATCGGCTCCGACATTCCGAAACTCCGGCGGGTGCCCTATCCTTGACAGGTGCCCGCGCTCCCTCGCCAATCCGGTAAATCCTCGGCTGTCATGCCACTGCCCGCCGAGCTCGAGCTGATCGATCGCATTCGCGCCCGTGCCGCCGGCGCCCGCTCCCGTAACCTGCGCCTGGGCATCGGCGACGACTGCGCCATCCTGCGCCCCGCCGCTGCCGAGGAACTGGTGGTAACCACAGACCTGAGCATCGCCGGACGCCACTTCCGGCTGGACTGGCATCCGCCCGAATCGGTGGGACACCGCACCCTGGCCCGCGGCCTCAGCGACCTGGCCGCCATGGGCGCACGCCCCGTCGCCGCCTTCCTCTCCCTCGGGCTGCCGCGGGAACTGGTGCAAAAACAAAAAGGCCGGAACGCAGCATGGATCGACCGCTTTCTCGATGGCTTTCTGGCTCTTGCCGACGCCACCGCAACGCCGCTCGCGGGCGGCGATCTGGCTGAGTCTCCGCTCTTCGCCGCCGACATCGTGCTCATCGGCGCGGTTCGCCGCGGACGCGCATTGCTGCGCTCCGCAGCCCGGCCAGGCGATCTGCTCTACGTCACTGGAGCGCTCGGCGCCGCCGCTGCCGGACTCGCCCTGCTCGCAGAGGAAGCGGGGACTTCGCCGCAAGCGGCTTTGTCTTCACGGGAACTGGTCGGCGATGCGCGGCTCCGCCGCCATCTCTACCCCGAGCCCAGGCTTGCGCAAGGTCAGGCGCTGGTTCGCCGCCGCCTGGCGAGCGCCGCTCTCGACATCAGCGATGGGCTTTCCACCGACCTCGCCCACCTCTGCCACGAATCGCGCGTCGCCGCTGAAGTTGACGCCGGAATGCTGCCCCTTGCGCCCGGCGCGACTCTGCGGCAGGCCCTGCACGGCGGCGAGGACTATGAACTGCTGTTTGCCGCGCCGCCAGATTCAAAGGTGCCGCGCACAATCGCCGGCGTTGTCGTGACGCGCATCGGGCGCATCCTGCGCCGCCACGCGCGCCGGCCGCAGATGACACTGCTCACCGCGCAAGGCCCGCAGCCGCTGCAGCCGCGCGGCTGGCAGCACTTTGCGCCCGTAAAGAAGGAGAAGCGATGAGCACAGCGACGATCGACCTCAGCTTCCCCTGCAACTGGCGCGCCGAAGTGCTCGCTGCGCGCCCGCTTATCCTGCCTCCGCGTCACTTCACCTACCCCAACGAAGCAGAGGAAGTGGAACGCGGCGCACTGGAAGTGATGGTGCATCCGCAGGATGCGCAACCCTTTCTGGCAACATGCGCACTCGGCTTCCGCGATCCAATGGTTCCGACGGGCCTGTGGTCCACTCCAGACCCAGAAATGGTCTGCGCAGTAAGCGGCGGCTATGCATATCTCATCGACACCACGGCTCCGGAGCAATTCACCATGCTCGCTTACCGCCCGGTTCTCGCCATACGCGCCGCGGTGGCTGAAGCGCTGCTGCTCTTCGTCGGCCACCGTTCGATTCTGGCCTGGAGCCGCGGTGGGCTGGCGTGGGAGTCAGGCAAACTCTCCGACGAGGGCGTGACGATCACCGCGATTGAGAACGGAATGCTGCGCGGCACCGGCTGGAACATGCTCACCGACCGCGAGACGCCGTTTGCCCTCGATCTGCGCGCCGGGAAGCTTATCTAGGGGATGGGAACAGGCCCAGACAGCTTTGCGCGGCGAGTGAAAGCCGGCCATTTCTAGCCAGCCAGCTCTGTACCTTCTCCCAGCCCCAGCCGCAACTGGTGGGCATCGCTCCAGGCAAAGCGCAAGCCGCCGGCCACAAGTCCGCGGCCGAGCAAATGCACCAGCGCGATCACTGCGGCGGCTTTGCGCGGCGCCGTGCCCTTCGGCCAGATCTCGCTCAGAGGCCTGATGATCCCGTCCGCGTCGGGATGGAAGACCCGCTCATCCCACGTCCGCGAGCCCGGGGGAAATTCGGGATAGTGCCGCACCGCGTCGATGGTCGACTGTAGGATACGATGCTTCCACGGCGCCGCGTACTGGGGCAGGAAGAGCACGTGGCTCTTGCGCTGCCGGCGAATCTCGTGCACGAACTCTGTAAAGGTAGTGGCGTTGGTAAGGTTGATGTTGGCGTTTGGCTCCACGCCGTGGCGGTCGCCGCCGGAGATGAGCACCATGTTCCACTGCGCTGCCAGTTGCCGCACGGTGCGGTTCTCGTCCCAGTCGCGCAGCCCGTTCAGTTCCAGCGCATGGATGAACTGGCCGTTCCTCTGCAGGAACTCATTGACGAGGAACTCGTGCTTCTCGCGACCGACGAGATAGAGATCCCACATGGGATGGTTGAAGACCACAAGCACATTCGGCTCGCGATTGAGCGCCGAGAGCAGCGCCGTGAGCCGGGCGTCGCTGGGCCTGGCGGTGAACTCGGCAAAGACCTGCATCCATTGCGTTACTTTGGAACT
>JAJXUS010000454.1 GCA_021782675.1 Acidobacteriota bacterium | reverse complement strand
GATCTACAGCCTCTTCACCTCAAAGGCCACCACCAGCCAGTACACAAATACCAGCGGCAGCGTGCGGCTCATCGCCTCAAGAGGCCGGCGCAGCAGCAGGCCCCACTTGCCGCCCGAGCAGTACTGCACCATCAGCAGCGCAAGCCCGCCCACTGAGAAACCAAATGTCATCATCAGGCCAAGCACCCATGCGCGCAGCACATGTTCGATCGACCCGTCCGCAAAAGCCAACCCGGCAGCAATCACCGAGAAGACCACTCCCACCATCAGCGCGCGCGACTTCCAGCCATCCACAAAGGCCGGCGCACCCAGATCGGCGGGCAGCGTTTTGGCGTGTGTTTCGTGAGCCATTCCTTCAGTCCTTACTTCGCGGCCACGGGAGCCGGTTTGCTTGCTGGAATCGAAATCTTCGGATCAGCCGGTCTGGCCGGAGCCATCGCAGGCGTTCCCTGTTTCGTGTCGTTCGGATACGCCTGGGCCCTTGTCGCCGAGGGCAGTGCCCACGGCTGCGCGTAGCTGGCCGGCAGGTTATGCTCTGCCGCCACCTCGCTCAGGCTCTTTACCTGCACGCCTGCGGGAACATCCTGCAGCGTTGCCGCCTGGCTCAGTTGCAGGGCGCGAATGTACGCCGCCACCGCCCAGCGGTCCACCGGCGCCAGTTGCGCAGAGTAGTCCGGCATCGCTCCGTAGCCATGCGTCATCACGTAGAAGTAGTGAGAAACGGGCTGCGCCCGCCGCACTTGATCGTGAAAATTGGCAGCCGGCTTGTAGCCGCGCTCCACAATCTCGCCCAGCCCGTTGCCCACGCGAGAGTGGCACGGCGTGCAGTAGATATTGAAGCGCTCCTGGCCGCGCTTCAGCACTTCCATCGTCACCGGAAAGGGCATCAGATCCTGCTCTTCGCGATAGCCGTTGGCGCCCTGAATCACGCCCGTATAGAAGTAGCTGTCTTCGCGCAGCTGGCCGCGGGCCACCGTATTCAGCACCTGCGGACGCGCACCGCGATGATCGGCAAACATCTCCGAGCCGCGCTGCGGAATCAGCTTCGGCTGGTCCTGCATGTCCTGGCGGCATCCGGCCACCAGCAGCAGGGCTGCCAGACCCACAGCAGGAGTGGCGCGCCTGAGCATCTTGCCCGTTAAATTGAGGCGGTTCGCTTGCATCAGTACTCCACCTCCACCACTGAAACCGGCTGGAGGCCTTCGAGATAGGCTTTCGTTTCCGCCAGGTTGAACTTCGGGTCCAACGCCTCAAGGCACAGGAAAAACTTGTCCGTGGTCGCCCCATCGCGGAAGTTGGGCGCATTGAACAACGGGTGATAGAGCGCAGGCAGCCCGTTCAGCGCCAGCATGCCAAACGCCGCCGACAAGCCTGCAAACAGAATCGTCCACTCGTAGGCGGGCACAATGAATGCCGGCCATGAGTACGTCGGGCGTCCGCCGATATTCAGAGGAAACGCCAGCGTTGAGATCCACGTCTCCAGCGAGAACATGGCCGCCAGGCCCATCAGGCCGCCAATCAGCGTGATCAGCGGCACCTTGTTGCGATGGAAGCCGATGGCCTCCGCCGCCTCTTCCACCGGGTAAGGCGTGTAGCAGTCCATGCGCCGCCAGCCATCCTGGCGTGCCTGCCGCGCGGCCCGCACCAGGTCGCCCGGCGTATCGAATTCGGCCAGCAGGCCGTAGGTTCCTTCGCGTGGGGGCATCAGTGGCCAGCCTCCGCCGCCGCTTTGGCCTTGATCTTGGCCCCCGGCAGCATCATGCGTATTTCAGACATCGGAATCATGGGCAGGAAGCGCACAAACAGCAGGAACAATGCTGTGAACAGCCCCAGTGTGCCCACATAGGTCATGTAGTCCCACTTCGTCGCGCGGTAGGTTCCCCACGACGAGGGCAGAAAGTCGCGGTAGAGGCTCGTCACAACAATAACGAAGCGCTCAAACCACATGCCCGTGTTGACCACAATCGAAATAAAGAACATGAATGGAATCGACGTCCGCAGCTTCCTCGACCACAGCGTCGTCAGCGGAATCGCAAGGTTGCATGTCACCAGCACCCAGTAGGACCAGCCCATCGGCCCAAACATGCGGTTCCACATCATGAAGGCTTCCCAGTGCGACGCCGAGTACCAGGCCATGAACACTTCCATGCCGTACCCGTAGCCCACAATGAAGCCGGTGGCCAGCATCACCTTGCCCATGTTGTCGATGTGCCGCTCCGTCACCAGACCTTCCAGGTGATAGAACTTGCGCAGCGGAATCGCCAGCGTCAGCACCATCGCGAATCCTGAGTAAATGGCGCCGGCCACAAAGTATGGGGGAAAGATCGTCGTGTGCCAGCCCGGCAGAACGGCCACGGCAAAGTCGAAGCTGATCACCGTATGCACCGAGAGCACCAGCGGCGTGGCCAGGCCGGCCAGCAGCAGCGACGCCGTCTCATAGCGTATCCAGTGCCGCACCGAGCCGCGCCAGCCCATCGACAGCATCCCGTAAATGTACTGCGCAAACTTCGACTCCGCGCGATCGCGCATCGTGCCAAAGTCAGGCACCATGCCGATGTACCAGAACACCACGGAAATCGTCGCGTATGTCGAAACCGCAAAAACGTCCCACAACAGCGGCGAG
>JAJXUS010000453.1 GCA_021782675.1 Acidobacteriota bacterium | reverse complement strand
TCTTTTCGGCGTCGCTCAGCGCCCGCACACTGGTCACTTCCGCTTCGCTGATGCCCATCCGCCGGTTCATCTCATGCCGGAACTCAGCGGCAATCTCTGCCGCCGCATGCATCCGCTCGTTCTGCAGCATCACCGCAAAAAAATTCCGCACACGCGGGTCGAGCCCCAGCCGCGGCGCCAGCGCATCCAGCACCTTCAGCTTCTGCTCCAGCTTCATGGATGGATCTTCCAGAACCTCGCGCAGATCGCGGCTCGACGCGTAGGCCGCCAGAAAATCCTGAAGCTGTCCGGAGACCGCTGCCGGCTCCAGTCCGCCCTTCTGCACTACATCGGCCAGCGCACGCGCATACTGCAGGGCATAGACACTCATTGCCGGACTCCGTTCTTCGGTGCGCCGGTGCCCAGGCCCCCGACGAAGCCGGCCACCAGGCTGCGATCGGCCTCTTCGGAGACTGCAATCCGGCGCCGCGCATGGTCGATCACGAGATCGGCGGCCAGGGTCCGCAGCTGGTTTTCAGCATTCTTGGTCGCTGCCTCAATCTCCTGGCTCGCGGCATCCAGAATCAACTGGCGCTCGCGCTCCGCGGCAGCGCGCAACCGCTCGGCCTCGCGCTCCGTCTCCTGCGCTGCCTGCGTCTCAATCGCTGCAATTTCGCTGGACATCCGCGACAACCGCTCCTCAACAGCCGCCAGCCGGCGGTTGGCATCTTCGGTGGCGATGCGGGCCTGCTCCATCTCCGTGCGGATGCGCTCTGTGCGGGCGCGTAGGGCGCGTGGCAGCATCCGGCCCAGACCCCACACGATCAGGGCCAGGATCAGGAAAAAATTGATGGACATGAAACTGCGGGAGGCCGCCTCGACAGAAATGCCCAAGGCATTGGCGATCGAGTGCACCATCGGCGAGTGCCGGTAGACGTTTGCACCATCTTCCGCTTCCGGATTGTCAATCTTCTTCTGACGAATCTCTTCCCGCCGCTCCGCCTGCCGTCGGGTGTTCCCGCTCGCTGCAGCCGCGGGGGCTGCGGTGGTCGTCTGCGCAACTGCGGCCGCACCCGGCGACAGCAGCATCGAACCCAGCAGAGCGATGCCCAATTTGCGGAATTTCATAGCTGAAATCTTCATGGCTGCACCGCTTGCGATGCAGCAGCAGCGGACGGCAGCACCGCGCGAATTGCGTCCGCCGTTAATCCATCCAGCACGTTGTCCAGTTGCAGCCGCGCAGCCTCGGCGCTTTGCTGAATGGCGATCAGGGCCTCTGCGATGCGATCCTGCGCCTGCGCGCGCGCCTCGTTCAGAATCTGCTCGGACTCCATGTGCAGGCGATGGAGCCCCTCCTGCCGCTCGCGAAACACGGAGGCACGCGCTGCCCGCAAGGCTTGTTCATACTCCGCCGTCTTACGCTCGGCAGCGTCGATCGCAGCCTTTGCCTTCTCCATGGCGCCCTGGGTGCGCGCATACCGGTCCGCTAAGACCCTCCGGAGCGGCGTATGCACCAGCCAGCGGTACGCGACCAGTGTCAGCAGGAAAAGCACCATCGTCGGCACGGAGCCGAGCACAAGTCCACCGAGCTGCTGTAAGAGAGTCCCCATGTACGCTTGTCGTTTCGGATCGCCGCTTCCGGCAAAAATGCAGGGATGTGCTTGATTGCGTTAAACTTAACTTTCTATCAAACCAAACCCTGACTGTCAACGTACGGCAGACGCGTCCGCCGCCGGCCCGGTCTGGGGCGCGTTGGCAGAACCGTCAGGCGTACACCCGCGTTCCCCCTGTAATGCCTCAATCATAAATCAGGCGGGTGGCTCTTGACTTCGTTTCTGCGAGGACTAGACTTTAAAGCAACAGCCTTGGACCTGGGTCAAGGTCCGGCGGGCCGGAAACTGGAATTGTCAGGTCCACATTCCAGCCTTCCGGCCCCTTAAATTTTGTCAGCTTTCTCCGGAGAATCCTCTCTCCAGAAGCTGCGATAGCGGCCCAGCAGCGACTGTGGCGCCCGCACGCGCAGCTCTACCATATTCCCCGCAAACGTCCGGTCCAGCACGATGCCGCCCGCTTCCAGGGCAGCCAGTGCTTTGCCCTTGCTCTGCGGAATCCCCAGCCGCCGTTCCTCCAGCGGGTCGCTTTCAAGCGCGGCATCAATCGCCCGCATCACGGCGTCCAGCCCGATCCGGTCTCGAGCCGAAACTGCCAGCGCGGCCGGGGGCAATGCCGCACGCGCTTCCTCCGGCATGCGATCCATCTTGTTCCACACTTCCAGGCGCGGCTTTTTATCCACCTCCAGCTCGCGCAGCACCTTCTCCACTTCCTCGCGATGCACCTCGACCGAGTCGCTGGATGCATCGATCACATGCAACAGCACCTCGGCAGCCTGTACCTCTTCGAGCGTCGCGCGAAAGGCCTGCACCAGCGTATGCGGCAGATCGCGGATGAAACCCACTGTGTCCGACAGCAGGACGCGCCGGCGGGAGGGCAACGTCAGCAGACGCAGCTTCGGGTCCAAGGTTGCGAATAGCCGCGAAGATTCCAGAACGCCAGCCTGCGTGAGTGCGTTGAACAATGTGCTCTTGCCGGCATTGGTATAACCCACCAGCGCGACGGTTGGCACCGGCACCGCATGACGGCGCTGGC
>JAJXUS010000452.1 GCA_021782675.1 Acidobacteriota bacterium | reverse complement strand
CGATTCCAGAACGCCAATCGCCTCCAGCTTGCGCAGCGCTTCGCGCACGGGGGCCTGACTGACTTTGAACTCTCTCGCGAGTGTCAGTTCTTTCAACCGCTCGCCCGGCCGGTACACGCCGTCCATAATGCGCTCAAGGATCGTCCAGCGAATCCGGTCATGCATGCAGTTTCTGTTCATTGGGGACGATTCAGCCGATGGACCCTTATACAGAAGGTCCTCAAGATCGGCGTCCACATCCTGCGGCAGTACGGTTGTATTCATGCTTTTCCTTAATCGCCCGGCATCTGCCGGACGGACCATCCACCGCCCAGCGCCTTGATCAGAAGAACGCTCGCGGTCATCCTGCGCGTACCGATAGCGGACTCCGTCAGTTGACTGGATAGGACAACGCTCTGCGCCTGGATGACGTTGATGTACGGATCGAGGCCCTCGCGGAACCGTTTCATCGCCAGGGCTGTCTGCCGGCGCGCGGACTCGATGGTCTGCATCTGAGTTGCAGACTCTCCCTGCAGAATGCGGATGGCCGCCAGGTTGTCTTCCACTTCCTGATACGCCGTCAGCACGGTCTGGCGATAGTTGGCGACTGTCCCGTCGTAGTTGGCCTGCGCCTGCGCGTTGAGGGCATGGCGCTGGCCCCAGTCCACCAGCGTGTCAGCGGCGGACAGCCCGAACGACCAGAACGTGCTGGCGCCGGTAAACAGGTTGCCCGGATGCGCGCTCTCCAGACCGCCGGCGCCACCGATGGAAAACGTAGGGTAGTATGCGGAGCGTGCGATCCCGATCTGCTCATTGGCCGCCGCCATCTGGCGCTCGGCGGCTGCAACGTCCGGACGGCGCTCCAGCATCTGCGACGGCAGCAGGCTGGGTACCTCCGGTGGCTGGCAGGGGCATGGCGTCGGCGGAATGCTAAGCTCTGCCGGAGGCCGCCCGGTCAGCACCGCGATGGCATGCTCATTCTGCGCGCGCGCCACGGCCACGTCTTCATCCTGCGCCTGCGTCGCCTTCAACTGCGTCTCCGCCTGTGCCACTTGCAGATCAGACCCGAGCCCCGCGTGGAACAACTGCTGATTCAGGTGCAGCGACTCCGTATACGCGGCGACCGTGGCATCCAGAATCCGCTTCTGCTCATCCAGGCCGCGCAGCGTAAAGTAGTCGACCGCAAGTTCAGCCTGCAGGCTGAGTTGCAGATTGGCGAGATCAGCAGCGCTGGATTGTGCATTGGCCCGTGCTGCTCGCACTGTGCGGCGCACGCGGCCCCAAAGATCGGGCTCCCAGGAGACATCGAGCGGCAGCGTGAAGTCGTTGTACTGGTTGGGGATGACGCCGTTGAAATATGTCGGGCGATTTTCCGAGCCGCGCTGGCGCGTACCAGACACCCCGGCCGAAAGAAATGGATAGAGGTTGGCACGCTGGTATTGCACCATAGAGCGCGCCTGTTCGTACTGGGCCACCGCAGCTTTCACCGACTGGTTGGCGGGCGCAACCTGCGCCTCCAGCGCATTTAACTGCGGGTCGCCGAACATGCTCCACCACTGGGCGCGAATGGCCGGCGGCGCCTGATCGGCGGGATGCGCGGGCTGCCACCCTGCCGCCTCTTTGAACTCCGGCGTGGCCGGCGCGGACGGGCGATGATAGCTGGGGCCCACCATGCAGCCGGTAAGGCCCGCCACTGCGAGCAGCACCGTAGCACGCAGCAATCGGCCGCGATGCTTGCCGGCCGCAAGAAGGTCTGGCCGCCAGCGCGGCACATTCAACCCCGCACGCGCCGGATTGGCGGAGACGTTCACGACTTTACGCCTCCCGTGAATTGCGTACCTGTGCCCTGCACAACGTGCACTTTTTCTCCGTCGACAATCGAGTCAGGCGGGCTCAGAATGACCGGCTCACCTGGATTCAGTCCGGTCAGCACTTCAATCTTTGTGCCCCAGTCGCGCCCGACTGTAATGGGCACCAGATGGGCTCGATGGGCACTGTCCACCGTAACGACCCGCAGCCCTTCGGAGCGGAACATCAGCGCATCCACCGGCACAATGATCCCGGGATGTTTCACCGGCAGCTTCAGGTGGACCTCCGCGTAGGCCCCGGGCAGCAGCGCTCCATCGCGGTTTTCGATATCGACCTCGACCGTCAGCGCGCGCGTGTTCAGATCGAGCGCATGCGAGGTGCGTACGACGTGGCCGGTGAAGATGCGGCCCGGAAATCCCGGCACCTGAATTTCGGTCGCCACTCCTGGCTGCGCCTCGGGTACGTCTTCCCCTGGAACCTGCACAAAGATCCGCACCACGCGCGTGTCGGACACCCGAAACAGCTCCTGCGGGGTGCTGCCGTTTACCGTCGATGAAGAGGTGCCGAAGATACTGCCGGCTCCCGTGCCACCATTCGTGCCGGCCGCAACCAGTTGGCCAATGTCGGTGTTGCGCGCTGTGATCACTCCCGAAAATGGCGCATACACGCGTTCAAAGGACTGCAGCGCCAGCATCTGGTTCAGATTCTGCTGGGCTACCTGCAGCGAAGCGTATTGCGCCTCGTTCGTCTGGCTGGCTGTATCGATCGACTGTTTGGAGACAGCACGCGTTCCCCGCAAACTGTCATAGCGATTGGCAGTTATGTTGGCCAGCCGCAGGTTTGCCCGGGCTGTGGCCACACCCGCGCGCGC
>JAJXUS010000451.1 GCA_021782675.1 Acidobacteriota bacterium | reverse complement strand
GTAGTGGCGCCGCCCGGGGGGCGGCCGTCGCCAAAAACAGATTCCCCTGCTCTAGCGGATGCAGGCCTATTATACTGTTGTGTAGCGACCAGTCCATCTCCGGTAGGAGCGCCGGCCGCAGCCTCGCGGCTTGCTATCTCCGCGGCAGTTGATACGGCAAAATGGTACAATGCGTCGGATCTTGAGGAAAATAGGGCACCGGCTGGCCCTAGGAAATATGGGCATGAGGCGCCTGGCGACGCTCGATGCGGCGTGGAGGACTTGGCACCGTCCGGTACTGCGAATCTGTCGCTGGACGGCTTACGTTGTCGCGATATTGCTGGTGCTGGGCGCAGCGGCGCTGATTCTTGCTCATGCCTGGTTGCCGACGTTCGCCAGCCGCAAAGACCAGATTGCCAATTTCATCAGTCAGCGTTCGTCGTATCGGGTGCGTATTGATCGATCCGAGGCGTACTGGCATGGGCTGAATCCCGGCCTGCGCGTCTACGGTTTGACCGTCTACCCTCCTGGCAGCCAGGAAGTCGCAGTCAGGCTCAAGGAATTGCGGATCACGCTGGCCTGGCTGCCGCTGCTTGCCGGGCGAATCCAGATCAACAACCTCGTTCTGGTTCATCCTGACCTGTCATTTGAGCGGCTTGCCGACGGCACATTCCGGATCACCGGCCTTGCGGGGGTTGGGAAGAACATTCCGGGACAGGGTTCAGGGTTCCTGCCGTGGCTGTTCCAGCAGAACGATGTCTCTGTACAGGACGGTGAGGTCGAATGGATAGACTACAGATCGACCGAGCTACCGCTGCGCCTGGCGCACGTCAATCTGAGTCTCCAGAACAGTGGCAACCGCCATCGGCTGCAGATGAGTGCCGTTTTCCCCCGCGCCATGTGTCAGGCGTGCTCCTTTCTGGCGGACGTCACCGGCAATCCTTTTACCGATAAGAACTGGGAAGGTGAGATTGATGTCCAGGCCGAGGGGCTCAATACTTATGTTCTCCCGAAAATCATCCGCAGCAAGCTGCCCGCCGGTTTCGACGGCCGATTCAACGTAAACATCTCCAGCCAGTGGTCGGATGGAGTCGCGGTATCGCTCTATGGTTACGCCGGGGTTGCCGCGCTCAAGCTGGCTTTGCCCGGAATCCCCGCATTTGACGTAAAAACGGCGGCAGCGCGCGTGAACTGGACTGCAACCTCTCGGGGCGGGAGTTGGACACTGCAGCTCGACCAACTGCGACTCGGCTTGGTTTCCTCGCCGTGGTCTGCCGGCGAACTGCGCATTGAGCACAACCCCTATGCAAACCATCTCTTCGTCCAGCATGTCGATGTCGACGACGTCGATTCATTTTTGGCGCGACTGAAGGGAAGCAGCAAATTGCTGACGGTTCTGCGCGTGATTCACCCCGGCGGGGCGCTGAACAATCTGAGACTGCGGATTGACAGCAAGGATGGGAATGTTTCCGGCTACGCGGTCGAGGCCGACATGAACGGGCTGCGATTCGATCCGTATGGCGAGTTTCCTGGCGTGCACGGCCTGACGGGTCATGTGTCGTTCGGCACTGAGGCTGGTAAATTGGTGGTGGCCAGCCAAGCTACCAAGGTGGCCTTACCGCTTGTTTTCCGGCACGCGCTAGATGCCCAGTCCGCAAGCGGACGCATAAGCTGGCAGCGTGACGGCCGTTCGTGGCGCGTGAATGGAAAAGACCTGCATGTGGTGGCGGACGGCGCAACGCTGCAGGGACATCTGGTGCTGCGATTGCCGGACGACAGCAATGTGTCGCCGCATCTGGATCTGCAGGTCAACCTGACCAACGGTAAACTGGCCGATGCAACTCGCTATTATCCGAACATTCTGTCTGAGGGGTTGCGTGACTGGCTGAGCCAATCAGTCGGGTCGGGCACCGTCTCTTCTGGGCAGGTGGTCATCCAGGGAGCGCTGAGCGATTTTCCGTTTCGCGACGGCAATGGCCTCTTTCAGGTCTCCGCGCACATTAAAAATGGCGTATTCCGTTACTTGGCGGGTTGGCCCAGGATCGTGAACATCGACGCGGATTTGCTGGCCAGCGGTCCCAGCTTGTCTGTGGCGGGCCGCAGCGGCAATATCCGCGGGCTTTCGGTGCGTCGGGTGGCAGTTACTGTCAATGATCTGACTGCTGCTGGCGGGCCCGTGATCCGGGCCGTAGGGCAGGTGACTGGACCGGTTGATCAGACGCTTTCTGTGCTTTACGCCAGCCAGATCAATCCCCGGCCGCAGCTTCTTTTCCCTGGCATGCACGCGAGCGGTCAAGGTGTGCTCAGCCTGGATCTGGCGATTCCGACGCACGACCTGTCGAAGCTACAATTGACAGGGGTGTACCAGCTCCGCGACGCGGCCATTCATTTCCCGCTGCCGGGGGTCGGCTTCAAGTCCATCAATGGATCCCTGCAGTTTGATCGGAACGGTCTGAACGGCGGCAGCGTGCGCGGTAATCTGCTCGGGGGCGACGCATCGCTGGCAGTGAGAACGCTCCGCGGAGCCACTCCCGGAACCTCCGTTGTGAACCTGCAGGCGTCCGGTACCATGACTCAGGCTGGCCTGCAGCAGGCGCTCGGAAATGCCCTCGGAAGCCGTCTGAGCGGAGACGCTCCGTGGACTGCCTCACTGCAACTCTCCAAGCCGGGGGCGCGTTTTGACCT
>JAJXUS010000450.1 GCA_021782675.1 Acidobacteriota bacterium | reverse complement strand
CTCTCCTGCTATTACGCCTTTGCCACCGGCGAGTTGGACAAGGAAATGCAGACCTATCGGGAGTGGGGCCGCATCTATCCCCACGACACAGTGTGGCCTACGGGCCTGATGTATGACTATTCCTACTTCGGCCAGTTCGACAAGGCTGCCGAAATGGAGCGGCGGCAGATGCAGAATGCCCCGGAGACAGCAGCCGCCTACGGCAACCTTGCGCAGATTTATCTCGCCATGGAGCGTCCCGACGAAGCTGGCGCCATTCTCGACCAGGCGGACCAGGCGCACCTGCACGAGATCAACCTCGACTGGGAGCGTTACATGCTTGCCTTTTACAACAACAACAAGGCGGGAATGGATGCCGTTCTTGCGCACGCCGGAGCCTATCCGGGCCTGGAAGAGTCGCTGCTCACAAAGCAGGCCATGACGGAGGCGTATTTCGGACGCATGCAAGCGGCGCGCGCCTGCACACAAAAAGCCGTCAAGGCAGCGCTCAGTGACGGTGACACCGAGACAGCTTCCCTTGCGCAGGCGCAACTTGCCCTGTGGGAGGCGGAGTTTGGCATGACCGCCGCCGCGCGCTCCGGCACACTGCAAGCGCCGGACGCCAAACTGCGCAACGGGAGCAGGGACGTGCAGATTGTCGCGGCCCTGGCTGCCGCCACTGCGGGAGACGAGCAGCAGGCGCAGGCATCCATCGCGCGCCTTCAGAAGGCCTTTCCTCTCGATACCCTGCTGCATCAATACTGGCTTCCTGTGATTGAGGCCCGTATGGCCTTGCGCCAGGGCAGGCCGGCAAGGGCAATCAAGCTCCTCGAGAGCACCACCCCGTATGAAACCGGGCTGATGGACCCGCTGCCCAGCATGTATCCGGTGTTTGTGCGCGCGCAGGCGCACCTGGCCGCTGGTGAAGGCGTCCAGGCAGCGGCCGATTTCCGGCAGGTGCTGGCGCATCGCGGACTGGTGTCAAACTGCCCCATCGGCGCGCTCGCGCAGTTGGGCCTGGCCCGCGCGCTGTCCATGCTGCGCGACCAGGAAGGCAGCCGCCTGGCGTACAGAGACCTGCTGGTACTATGGAGGGGAGCTGATCCTGCGCTTGAGACGCCGCGCAAGGCTGCCGCCGAATGGCGCGGCCTGCACTAGCCGTCATCCAATCCCGGGTGGAGTTGTTGCATTGGAGACGCCCTCAACTGAAGTCACGGCCCTGCTGGCGCGATTGTCCGGCGGCGACAAGAGCGTAATCGAGCGCCTCATGCCCCTGGTCTACGATGAGCTGCATCGCCGCGCGTCGAACTACATGCGTGGCGAACGCTCCGATCACACGCTGCAGCCCACCGCCCTCGTCCACGAAACCTACCTGAAGCTCGTCGAGCAGCGCGAACCGAACTTCAGGAACCGCGCGCACTTTTTCGCCGTTGCCGCGCATCTCATGCGTCGTATCCTCATCGATCATGCGCGCACCCACCTCAGTTCCAGGCGCGGCGGTGGGCAGTCCATCATCCCAATCGAAGATTCTCTGCACCTTCGCACCGATACCCCGGTCGGCATGCTCGCCGTCGATGATGCCCTCCGCAGACTGGCGACGTTCGATTCCCGCCAGGAGCAAATCGTCGAAATGCGATTTTTTGGCGGACTGAGAGTGGAAGAGATTGCAGAGGTCCTGGGCATTTCCACCCGCACCGTTGAACGCGAATGGACCATGGCGCGGGCATGGCTTTACACACAGCTCAGAGAACAGCGAGCCGAATCCTGAAGTCAGGATTTGCGGCAACAAGTCCTTCAATTGTCCCATGCATACTTCGAGCCATGATGCGCGCTCTGTTTTACGGCAATGGGGAAGCACACGAAGTCGATGCTCTTTCCGATCGTAAGTGGGAACGGGCCACTGATCTTTTTGTATATCGCTTTTGCAGCGTATCTGCGATCAGGACCGCAGGAATGGCCAGCAGCGCGGTCAGGTAGCCTGCCAGGCTTGGCGGCGCATGCCCCAGCAGTTTCGCAAGCGGGGAGATATAGAGGATGCAGGCCAGCAGGATCGCTTCGCAAAAGATGGCGACAATGATATAGCGATTTGAAAGCCAGCCGAGCTTCCCGGGCCAAACGCGGGCACTGCGACAGGCGAAGGCATTTGCCATCTGGCCGGCCACCACTGCGGTGAAGGCCGCGCCGGATGCAGAGGCAAACACATCTCCTGTCGGGAAGGATAACCCCGGCCTCCACCCGCTGAAATAGAGCGTCGCCAGGAATGCGGTCATTTCGGCGATCGACTCTGTCAGCCCGAGAACCCCAAAGGCTCTCAACAGCAACTGGCGATTCACCAGGTGCCGGCCGAGCGGAGGCTGGGCCAGCGCCCTCGGGCTGGATGGTTCAGCTCCCAGCGCCACCGCGGGCAGAACGTCGGTCCCGATGTCGAGGCAGAGCACCTGTAACACGCTGATCGCAAGCGGAAAGCGCCCACCGGAAAGCGCCCAGATTACGAACGGTGTCAGTTCCGCGACGTTGTCCGTGAGGTGGTAGGTAAGAAAGCGCCTTGCGTTGGTAAAGGTGGTTCGGCCCTGCTCGACAGCGGCCACGATGGTTGCAAAATTATCGTCCAGCAAAACAAGATCCGCGGCTTCGCGGGCAACATCTGTGCCGGACATTCCCATCGCAATCCCAATGTCTGCCTCA
>JAJXUS010000449.1 GCA_021782675.1 Acidobacteriota bacterium | reverse complement strand
CATCCACCAGATAGACGGCGGTCACCGTCTCCGGATCGTCATCGAAGCTGCGCAACAGGCCGACCGCCTGTTCCGCGGTGGTGTCCGCTGTCGCCGCAATGTACTGGGGGGTCATGCGGCCGGCTGCGGAGTTCTCGCTGAACTCCAGCAGCTCCTGCACCTCCTGCCGCTCCTCCGGCTCCATCTCCTCCAGAATGGCTTCCGATTGCTCCCGGCGCAGCTCGCCCAGCAGATCGGCGGCGGCGCTCGGGTCCATCTCTTCCATAATGTCGGCGGCCCGTTCGTGGTCGAGCGACTCCACCAATTGCTTTTGCAGTTTGGGTTCGACTTCCTCCAGCGTTTCGGCGGCCACTTCCTCGTCCAGCGCAGTAAAAATGGCTGTGCGCTCGGCGGGGGCCAAATCCTCCAGAATGTCCGCCAGGTCAGAAGGATGAAAGGTGGACAGGCGATCGTGGGAAATCTTCAGGCGAACGCGACGCGCAGGGTCGGCTTCGATCAGATCCACGAAGTCCCACGGGATGACCGTGGACGGCGTCCTGGCAGCGACCTGCTCGATTACGTGACGCGGCGCCAGGCCTTTCAGCAGGCGGCGGATTGCGCCGCGTGTGCCCGCCTCCACCTCCAGTGGCCGCAGGTCGCCGCCGGCCTCTGACACCTGCCAGAAGAGGGTAATGTCGTTCACGCGCACAACTTTCCGGCCGTGCACGTCAATGATCTGCTGGTCGAGCAGATCGCGATCCAGCATGAGCAGCGGCTCTGCATAGCTGAAGGGCCGTACATGGTCGGTGTGTGCCAGCCGCAGAGAGTCGGGCAGGTGCTGAAAGCTGGAAGGCGGCGCGGCCTGCAGATTGGCCTTTGGTCCCCACACCAGCGCGGATACCACCGGCGGCGCGACGCCGGGCGTAATGGTCACTTCGCGTACGCGCCCGATGCGATTGCCGTTGACATCGAGAACCGGCATGCCCAGCAGCAAGGACAGGTAGATCAGCAGAGATTCGCGCCCGTTGCTGCGCGGCCGCTGCTCGCGTGTTTTGCTCTCTGCCACCGCCATGCCTGGCAACCCCCGATCGCTCCCCTAGTCTACTGAAAGATGCCTTTGCTGCCGGGCTGTGCGGAACCACTTCTTGACACTATGGCGAATCTCCGAGCAAACTGCCCCTGTATGCTAATTTCGCGCGATGCTGAGCAATGGCCCGCGCAGGCCGGCAAATCTTCAACAAACACCTAAGGGCGGCGCGACGCATTTGGCGGAATCCATGGCAAGCCGGTTCAGCTACACTTTGGACTCTTCGCTGGAAAGCGTGAGCAAGGTGGAGGAAGCTGCAGAACATCTTGCCCAGAAGTCCGGGATGGATGACGACACCGCCTTTCAGTTCACCATGGCAGTGCGTGAGGCCGCAGTCAATGCCGTCCTGCATGGCAATGCGTACGACCCGCAAAAGAAAATCACCGCCGTTTTCGAGAACAACGGAAAGGCTTTGATCGTCCGTATCAGCGACCAGGGGAAAGGTCTGGACCCGGCCACGCTGCCGGACCCGACGGCGCCCGAAAATCTGCTGAGTGGCTCTGGCCGCGGAATTTTTCTCATCCGGTCGTTTATGGACGAGGTACACTTCAAGCTACTGCATCCGGGCACCGAACTAACCCTCATTAAAAATCTGGCTTCAACCCAGAACAGCGCGTAAGGAGGATTTTCCGTGAGCATGAAGATCAGCACCCGCCAGGTCGATGGTGTCACCATCTTAGACTTGAGCGGTCGAATCACACTGGGCGAAGGCAGCGTGCAGTTGCGCGATGCAGTCCGCGACCTTTTGGGCAAAGGCCAAAAGCGTATTCTCCTGAATCTTGGCCAGGTCAACTACATTGACAGTTCGGGAATCGGTGAACTGGTGAGCGCCTTCACCACGGTGCGCAATCAGGGCGGGGAACTCAAGCTGCTCAACCTCACCAAGAAGGTTCACGATCTGCTGCAGATCAACAAGCTGTACACCGTGTTTGATGTGAGCGACGACGAAGCGCACGCGATTGCTTCCTTCTCGCGCGCGTAAGTCCCGCGTCTTTCGAAGCGTTCAAACGCCGGAATCCTCTCGGAATCCGGCGTTTATCGTTGGCCCGGGCGAAAGCCGGTACGCCTGTCTGGCCAGCCCGCAGGCCAGATCGTGCGCCAACTGGTGTGCCTCGTCTTCCTCCAGACGATGGTCGGCGACCAGCCTTGCCAGGTACGCGCAGTCCACCCGACGGGCGACATCATGGCGCGCCGGAATCGACAAAAAGGCGCGCGTGTCGTCGTTGAACCCGACGGTGTTGTAAAAGCCAGCGGTTTCGGTGACCGTCTCCCGGAACCGCAGCATTCCCTCCGGGCTGTCAAAAAACCACCAGGGAGGTCCCAGCCGCAGGCACGGGTAATGACCGGCCAGCGGCGCCAGCTCTCGGCTGTAGGCCGACTCGTCCAGCGTGAACAGGATCAGGGTTAGCCCTGCCTCATTGCCAACGCGATGCAACAACGGCTGCAGCGCGTGCACATAGTCGGTCGGCGCCGGGATGTCCGCGCCCATGTCGCGGCCATGCTTCTCAAAGAGCGCGCGGTTATGGTTGCGCACACTGCCGGGATGCAGCTGCATCACCAGCCCATCCTCCAGGCTCATCTTCGCCATCTCGGTCAGCATCT
>JAJXUS010000448.1 GCA_021782675.1 Acidobacteriota bacterium | reverse complement strand
GACGCAGTTCGAAGCGACCGTGCGGCGGCAGGAAAATCCTGAAGCGCGCATTGCCTGGATCAAACTGACGCTGGTGCTGGTGGCCGCAGTCTACACGCGGTATGACGGCTGGATTCTGGGCTCGCTGGCCTGGCTGCTGGGGTTTGCCTGGGCGCTGCGTCACCACTGGCTGCGCGACGCTAGAAATGCGCGCACATTCGTACTGGGCTCCATGCTTTTAGGAGCAGCCCCACTGGGCTGGATGCTCTACAACTGGAAGTATTTTGGCGACCCGCTGGATTTTCTGCGTGGGCCATACTCGGCACGAGCCATTGCCGCGCGCACGACCAAACCGGGGTCTTTGCCCTATCCGGGCTGGCACAACCTGTGGTGGGCATTTCTTTACTATGTAAAGTCCGCCAAGCTGGGTGCGGCGCCGGTGCGCTGCGGCCGGTGGCTGCTGCTGATGGCGTTTGCCGGCTCGGCCTATGCGATCAAACAATACCGCAGCCGCGTCGTTCCAGCGCTGGCGCTGTTCTGGCTGCCGATTCCCTTCTACACCTGGGCGGTCGCGTATGGCTCCGTGCCCATCTTTTTCCCGGCGTGGTTTCCGCACTCTTACTACAACACGCGCTATGGCATGGAGCTGCTGCCGGCGTTTGCCCTGTTCCCTGGCCTGGCCGTAGCAGCGGTCGTGCGCAAGTGGCCGCAGTGGCGTACGGCCGGCATCTGGGCATCGGCCATCGTCATTGTCGCCTCCAGCTTCTGGATGCTGCGCGCCGTGCCGCTCGTGGTGCAGGAGGCCAAAGCCAACTCCGCCACCCGCATCCCGTTTGAGCGGGCGCTGGCGGCACATCTGATCCTGCTGCCGCCGGACACTATGCTGCTGATGTATACGTCTGCCCACGTCGGCGCACTGGAGGAGATTGGATTTCCGCTGCGGCACACCATCAACGAGGGCAATTACGAACGCTGGCAGGCGGCGCTGAAAAATCCGGCCGCTGCCGCACCGTACATCATCGCCATCGATGGCGACCCAGTCGCCGCGGCGATCGCGCAGCATCCTAAAGATCTTGAGCTGATGTACGTCATCTGTGCGACCGGCCAGCCGTGCGCGCGGATGTATCACTCCACGCTGCCCGTCTCCTGACGCGCCAACCTGGAAAAAGAAAAAGAGACGGGCCGCAGCCCGTCTCCTGACAAGCGCAGGTTCGCGCTATTCCTTAAACGCCACCAGCGACATGGGCTGGGTCAGGCCAAAGACCACTTCCGCATCTTTCGGCAACACCGCCTGCTTGCTTTCCAGCAGCCAGTGCGCGCCCACGTATCCCGCCGCCGCACCGCCGGCGATCAAAGCCGCCGGACCGCCCGCAATCAGAAAGCCGGCCGCAGCCGCTCCACCGCCAAACAATCCTGCTTCCGCTACTGTCCGCTTGCCATGCGCAACCGTGGTCACGTTCCCTTCATTGCCCGGCTTTACGTGTTGATAGTCGCCCAGGTCGTAGACTTCCGCGTGCAGAAAGTACCGCGTGCCGTTGGGGAGCACCACATCGTCCGGCCGCAGATGGATCGATGCGCCGCCCGTAATGCGGCGGCCGGAGGTCACCGAGGTGACGCGTCCGGTAACGATCGAGCCAGCGGGGATCACTACACGCGACCCTTTCATCACCGGCTGCAGAACGCGCGCACTGAACAGCGCACCGGGCTGCGTGGTGGCCGTCGAAAGCTGCTGGTTGAGCGAGACAAACAGCATGGTGCCTTCGGGCAGCTGGTTCGGTCCAGAGGGCACGCTGGTGACGATGTCGGCATCTGGATTCTGAGCAACCGTCGTTGCCGGGCGCGCCACCAATCCGGGATGCGGCGCGTACTCCTGGTCGTAGGGCGATGTGGGCGGCGTTTCCATGTGCGGAGCTGGGGGCGCTACCGTCACGGTCGCAGACTGTGCGCTCTGCGGTGGAGTGCTCAGATCATCGGTCACGATGGCATCCTGTGGCGGATGCGACACACCCTCGTACGGGCTCGGCTTCGCAGTCTGTGCAAAGACGGCAGTTGCCATCAGCGTGGCTGCGAACGTTGCGGCAGCAATCGACTTCATCGTTTTTCCTCAACTCAAAAAGATCGCGCGAATCGACGCGCACGGCATCACTCTTTCGACGAACGGAATGGGCCTACGTCGTCAGATCCATCCGTCGCCCAGAGACAATTTACGCTGCGCGCGAAACGGTGCGCGCATTTGCGTTCAGTGTAGCGAGGTATTTACCAAAAAATCACTATGGCCGCTTCAAGGTATCTTTCTCGTTATCATCGGCGGCAGCCGCGCCGCTACGGGCGGTTCGCCTCCCCGCTTTGTTACAATCAGGCTGAAAGCCTCATGCAGTTTCTCCGTACTGCACATACAACGCATCATCTTCGGCACTGTTCCTGCCGCAACCGTACTGCACGTCCTCACCTATGCCGGACCTGATCGATACCATCCGGGCAGCCCACGGCGCCCCCATTCCGGTCGACCGCCGACCCGCATTGCACGAGCGGTTGCACCATCGAGTTCTCAGGAGCGATATGACGGAAATTGCTGCAATTCGTGAACAACCTCCGCGTAACGTCTAACCATTGCAGCAGCCTTTCTAGCAACACCCCTTTCATGTGCACGTCCTACAGCAACCCACTGTTGGTAGTGGAGGACTTCATG
>JAJXUS010000021.1:7842-12342 GCA_021782675.1 Acidobacteriota bacterium | reverse complement strand
CACCTGATTGCCTGCTCCGTCGGAGACAAAAACATCTCCCGCGCCATCCACGGCCAGAGCGTAGGGCGTGGGTGAGCCGCTGAGAGGAAGGGTGCTCTCCTGACCAGGTTCAAAGACAATCTGCGGACCGAGCCCGATGGGGTCGATCAGCGTCTCGCCGAGAACGTTCGCGCTCCCGTCCACCAGGACCACCGCCCCGAAACGCTCGCCCGGATAGCTCGGCGTGAAGGTTACATTCACCGTGCAGGTCTGACCGGCTGTGTAATTTATCGAAAGGCTGCATGTGCCGCCGCCCACTTCGGCAAAGTCCAGGCTCGGCGAGCCTGCGGTCAGTACGTTAATCGCGCCGAGGGTCCCGCTGCGCGTGATCGACACCATCACCGGCTGCGGCGCGCTCGGCGAGCCGATCGTCTGGCTGAAGCTAAATGCCTTGTTGGTCAGCGAGAAGGACACCGTCAGCGTCCCCACCGAGGCGGTCACTTGGTAGCTGCCCGCCACGGCATTAGCCGTCGCGGTCACCGAGCAGCTTCCGGTTCCGTCGGTTACGCATGAGGACGCGGAGAGCGTGGCGCTGGCCGGTAATCCAGGCGCCGCAAAGCTCACCAACGCTCCTGCGATGGGGCTTCCGCCCGTATTGACCGCCACCGTCAGTGGCGCGCTGAACGCCGTGTTCAGGAATGTCGCCTGCGGCGTTCCGGCGCTCGCCGTCAACACTGAGGTCGCGGAAAGCACAAGCACATTGCCCGATGTCCCGGCGACGCTGTTGGCGCTGTCGGTTGCCGTGATGGTCTGCGTGCCGGCGGTGGCCAACTCCACACCGCTGAAGGTGTGCACTCCACTATCGCCAGGCTGGAAAGCGTAGGCAGCCGGTAGCATGACCGGCGGCTGCGTGCCTGGGTCGGAGGTGCTGAAGCTTACGGTTCCCGCATAGCTTGTCGCTACGTTGTGGTAGGCGTCCTCGGCCGTCACCGTCACGCTGAACGGGCTACCAGCCATCACCGTTGCCGGCGCGCTTACCACGAGTTGATGCACGGGGCCCGGAATTCCCGTACCACTGAACTGGATGGTCTGGGTCGAGCCTGCCACGTTCAGGTTGTCATCGGTCAGCGTCAGCGACTCGCTTAAATTGCCCAGGTGCCACGGATTGAAGCTGATGCCGAGATTGCAACTCGCTCCCGCCGCCAGCGATGTTGCGCCGGGATTGCAGGTTGTCCCGTTGGTCAGGTCGAAGTCCGGCGGCTGCGTTACCGATCCACTCTGGCTTAACGCAGCGTTGCCGATGTTCGCGATGGTGACGATCTGCGGGCTGTCGCTGCTGATTGCGCCAAATGCCGTCGCCGCAAAACTGAGACTGGGAGCGTCCGCATAGTCTTCCTTAAAGGCACGACTGTTTGCATAGTGATCGCAGTTGCACTCGGTTACAAAGAGATTGCCGCTGCCATCCAGCGCCACCCCAGCGGTAGTATCCAGACTGCTGGTCGGCACCGTGATCTGCGCGCCCCAGCCGCTTCCCGTCGCCGGGTACTTGTAGACCTGATGCAGGTTGTAGTCGGCAACATAGAGGTCCCCATTCGCGTCCAGCGCGAGCCCAGAGGGCACGCTCAATCCGGTAACGGAAGTCAGCTTAGAGGCGCTGTTCGCCCAGCCATTGCCCGACCACGCCAGTTCCCACACCGCTGCCCCGCGGCCGTCGGCGACAAACAGATTGCCCGAGGCATCCAGAGCCACGCCGCCCGGTAGCATCATTGTGGAAAATTGAGTGAGTTGCATAAGGTTTCCGGCCGCCGAGATCTCGCCCACATACGGCGACAACGAAGCCAGCCCATCGGTGAAGTACACATTGCCGCTGGTGTCGACCGCCACGCCGGCAGGCGCATGGGAATTCGCCGTTAACAAGGCCTGTGGCGTCCCATAGACGCTTCCATTCCACACAATCTTGTATAGCTGGCCATTAGGTGAGCCGCTTTGGCAGACCACCTGCGTGAGTGGGCATCCCGAATCGGCAACATAGACATTCCCTGCGCCATCCACTGCAATCCCATTCGGGTAGTGGAAACCTGTGGCCACCGTTGTTTGCGCATAACTGCCCACACCTGGCGTCAACTTCACAACCTGCCCCGCGGCCGTATCGGTCAGAAACACATCCCCGAACGCATCGACGGCAATGCCGTTGGGCGCATCGGTGCTCGCTGCCCCGCTCGCGCCGACTCCTGCCAGCGTGCTCTCCGTCAGCGGAGCGCCCGTCGAAGATACCGGGAGAAAGCTGATCTGCGGCCCCGTCCCCGTGCCATATACATAGGCTGTGGCCAGAACGTTCCCGCTGGCGTCCTCAAGTTCAACCGCACCCGAGCGTGCGCCGGCATACCTCGGTGCAAAGTTGACGTTAACCGAGCACACGTCGCCCGGCGCATAGCTGCCGGCAACGCAGGTGCCACCTCCCGCATCCGTGAAGTCGAGCCCGGCAATACCCTGCGTCAGAATCGCCACTGAGCCCAGTGACACGTTGGCCGTGAAGACAAAGTTGAGCTTGCCCGTGTTTCTGGCCTGCAAGGCCACCGCGCCCAGGCTCACGCCGCTGCCGCGCGTCTCCTTCAGCACCCGGTTGTTACCCATATCGGCGATGAACAGATTGCCGCTGCCGTCCACGACCACTGCCTGCGGACCGCTCAGCGTGCCCGTCGGCACTGTTGTCTGCGTCTGCCAGGCGCTGCCGCTCCACGGAACCTCTACTACGCGGTTGTTGCCGTTATCGGCGATGTAGAGATTGCCCGAAGCATCGACTGCCATGCGCGTCGGGTTTACCAGTCCGCTTGTGGGCACGGCGGTCACCGTTCCCCAGTTGGGTGCGTTGTAAGGCAGTTCCTGCACATTGCCGGAGTTGTAATCGGAGACATAGAGAACGCCGCTCGTGCCGGTACCCGGTTGCCACACGATGCCAGCTGGTTGACTCATCAAGCCTGCAAACTGGCTCATAGAAGTCGGAGTGCCGCCCGCGGCCGGGACGTAATAAACATTGGTATCTCCCCAACTCGTGAAATGGAGATACCCGTTCTGATCGGCGGCTATGTCCACGGGGGAATAGCTCGAGGTAGACAGCAAACCTTGCGGCGTTCCGAACGCACTTCCGGTCCAGGGCAGCTTGTAGATCTGGTGCCCGCCGAAGTCGGCAATGTACACATTGCCGCTGCCATCGATGGCAATGCCGCGCGGGCTCACCAGGCCCTTCGAGCTGTCCGCCACAGTCGATTGCAGGTAGCTGCTTCCGTTTGGCGCGAGCTGCACGACCGCGTGATTCGCCATATCGGACACAAAAACGTCGCCGGAGGAATCGACTACGAGCGCCACCGGTTGAGGCGGCAATGTCCCGGTCAGCGGGAGCGTCGATTCATACCCTGCAAACTGAACCGTCTGTGCGCCGGCGATGGCGCACACCACCGCCAGTAAAAGCGCGGATGCCAAGGTGCGAACAATCTGTCCTTGGCGGCCAAGAGCGGCATCAAGAAAGCGAGTGCGTTCACGGCCAAAAGGGGTGGCCAGGAAACTGCGATCCGGCAAACGTCCGAAGGTCTGAATCAACATGGGGACTCTCCAAAGCAAACGCACGGCGACCCTCTCCGCCAGGGGAAGTGGAGTCGGCAGCCGACCGTACATTGCCTGTCAGTGGGGGACCGACGGGCGATCTTTACAGCCTTGACAACTTGGAAAAAGGCCTCAGTCTGGCAGCATCAAAGTAGTCAACAGCATCTCCGCAGCAAGACCCAAGTAAGCCAATTTCCAGGCACCACATACTGCGTGAGAAGGCTCTACAACGCGTCACAAAAACAGGCTTTTCTCAGCAGGTTAGATCATTTTGATATGCCAGCGGACAGCCAGTCAATTACTTTTATTTGAGTTATTTACAGAACTTTTCACATTTCCAAGCACGCAAATTGATCCCAAAACGGGACGTTTTATTACCAAAGGAATCTTGAATATTGGAAGTCGAAAACTAAGGTAATTTATTAGTAACCTTTTTAGGGAAATAGCGGGCTGCGCGCACTTTCCTCAACTCCACAATGGGCGGGAAATCGTACCTTACTGTGAGATGAATTTTCCCAGATGGGAAGAAAAATGCCTGTTTAGCTCTAATTTTGCCTCTTATGCTGCCAATCCTCGGCGCGCACGATCACCACCGTACCTTCCACCGCGCTATTGGCTTTGAAGACTAGGGCAGCGGCAGTGCCCTCAAACCCCATCACCTTGGGAATTGCCAGCGAAGCCGCGACGATAGCCGCGTCAAATCTGCCGTGGACCGCAAACGGAATCATCTTCTTCGCTCCAAGCGGATAATCCGTCAGCAGGGCCTCAGTCAGTAGCAGGCCGCCGGTTGCCAGCGCCGCTACTGCTGCCCTTGGCTGGCGCTTGCGGCATGCTAAGGCCATCCCAAGAAAAAATATCGCGTGCAGATAATCGATTACCCCGTGGGTGCGCGCATCGATCACGTTGGGCAGCCGCTTCTCG
>JAJXUS010000021.1:0-7832 GCA_021782675.1 Acidobacteriota bacterium | reverse complement strand
GTCATCCTCCTGCGCCCTTAGATGCGCGCCCCGCATCATTGCTGCAGCAGGCGAAAGAAATGCGTGCGAAGAGACGATACACGGGCTGCGCTGTCAGTGCGCGCAGCGGCTCTTACAGAGGGAAGATGCTTCGTTCCAAGGTTGCAATGACATCCGACGAAGGGTCGAAGACAACGCCATTCGACTCGGGCCAGAGCTTGATCGTCAGCGTCATTCGCTTTTTGGCCGCGAAGTCTCCGCTCACGTTTGCCGAGGATTTCCGGGCTCCTGCGGCCATCACCAAGGCGCGGAAGGTATGCTGGCCGGGCGGCACCATTAATCCCTGGTAGCTATCGTGATCTCCTGCGACGCCGGTCCAGTAGGTCTTGCCGTCCATTTGCAAGGTGACGGCCAGCGCCGGGGGCAGCGCGTCCAGATCGAGGCTCAGTCGCGCGTTGGTTTCGGGGTCCAGCGTCTTGGGGTCGAAATCTACCGCGGCAGAGCTTGCTCCCTTTGCGCCGCTGGGCGTCATCGCGGACTGGCCCGCATCAGGCACCGGCGTGGTGGGCTGCACATGCATCTGCCGGAAGAGCAATGTCCCGCCCAACGCCAGCGCCAGAAACAGCAGCCACATCAAGCCCGACATGCCGCGCTTCTTCTCTTTGGGCAAATCCTCAGAGTGCCCGCTGCTCGCCTTGACGGGCACGCGCGGCTGCACCATCCGTCCCGGCAGCGTCGAATCCGGATGCGGACTGCGCGCGAAGGTCTTCTCTACCACTGGTGAGGGTATTGGCCGAGCGGTATGGGAAGGCATCGCCTGCACCGGCGCAGGAGGCTTTGCCGGCGCTGGCGGAGTGAATGGAATCGGAGCCCGCGGCGGAGCGGAAGACGGCATTGCGGGGGGCTCTTGTACACGCGGTGGCGTGGCCGCGGGCGTATTCGCGGACGCCCCTGCCGTAAACGCGCGTGCTTGCTGGGGTGGCGCGATGGGGACAACGGCAGGCGGCGGGGCGGGATTGGCTTGCCCAGGTGGAGGTATCGCGCGCGGCGGAACGCTCCACGACTCCGGACCCGGAGTAAACGTACGGGACGGAGGCGGAGGCGCAATCGCTGCCGCGGGCAGCGTTCCGGGGCGAATGCTTGCGACCTGGTCGATGGTCTCCCCCGCATCGGTCTGCGGCGGCGCTGCTTGCGTCATTGCCGGATACATGCCCGAAGTTCGCGGAGCCGGCCGGAATACCGCCAGATCCGCTGCCAGTTCCTCGCCCTTCTGGTAGCGCATCATCGGACTCTTCGCCAGGCACTTCAAAATCACCGCTTCCAGTTGCGGAGGAACCGCCGGATTCAGGCGGGACGGTGCAATGGGCTCGGTGTGCACTACTTTGTACGAAACTGCCGTCAGGGTTTCGCCCGCGAACGGCTGCTCACCAGTGGTCATGCGGTAGAGAATCACCCCCAGCGCAAACAGGTCGGTGCGCCCGTCAATGGGCGCACCCGTAAACTGCTCGGGAGGCATGTAGGCAGGGGTGCCGAGCAATTGCCCGGTGGTTGTCGCCTCGCCGCCGGTCAGCTTGGCCACGCCAAAATCCGTAATCCGCGGCCTCTCCGCGCCGTACACCTCGCGCGAGGTCATCAGAATGTTGGCCGGCTTGATATCGCGGTGGATCACGCCATTGCGGTGCGCGTAGCCGAGTGCATCGGCGATCTGTTCGCCGATCTCGCACACCCGCTCCAGCGAATAGCGCTCTCCCTGCTTGAGCGCGGCGTCCAGCGTGCGCCCCTGCACCAGTTCCATCACCAGGAAAGGCACGCCCTCGTCTTCGCCTACGTCGAACACCGGCACAATGCCGGGGTGCGCCAGTGCGCCGGCCGCGCGCGCTTCACGATAGAACCGCTCGCGAAATTCGTTTGCCTGGTCGCCAGCCAACGTCGCCGACAGAATGCACTTGAGCGCCACTTCGCGCCCCATGGCAGGATCGCGCGCGCGCAGGACCGCACCCATGGCTCCGCGGCCGAGCTCGCCTACAATTTCATACCTTCCAATTTTTCTACGATCCATATGCGGTGCTTCTCAATCTAGCACGCATCCTCGACGCCCCTCACTACTTTTCTTGCCACGCATTCCTTCTTTGGTCCCAGGCTCCTGGACGCTGGTTGCCGTGTTCAGGGTGTTTCGTTCGAGCCTTTAGTCGCTTTATGCTGTCTCTTTCTGGAACTTTTGCATCCGCGTCGTCGTACGATGTTGGCAAAAGCGAGAGCGGCTACGACGCTGTGGAGGAGAATCTATGTTTTGCAGCAACTGTGGATTGCAGATACAGCCAAGTCCCACCACGTGCCCGCGATGCGGCCATCCCGTCCCGCCTCCGGTTCCTGCGGTTCCCGGCCTCCCCTTCGCGCTGGAAAACTACCGCAGCAAGATTCGGGCCCTGGGTATTGTCTGGCTTGTCTATGCCGGGCTGTCGCTGATGCTCGGGTTTGCCGGCCTCACCTTCGCCCGGGCCTTCTTCCTGAGCGGCGGACACATTCTGCCCTGGATGCACGGCTCGCTCGACACCCCGGTGCCCCAAACCTGGATTCCCATGCTGCACTTCGCCTGGATCTTCGTTGGCATCCGCGTCCTGATCACCGGCATAGCCGCCTGGGGCTTGCTGGAGCACACGCGTTGGGGACGCATCTTCGCCATCATTGTGGCCATCCTCGGCCTCTTCCGCTTCCCGCTCGGCACTGCGCTCGGCATTTGGACGCTGATTGTGCTGCTCGGCTTCCGCAATGCCATGCTCTACGAACAGCTATGACGGGGAGACCCGGCCCGCATACGGCCCTGCCGCTCACTCTGGCAGCATATATACCTTGGCTTATGCCGGAGTATCATTCGCGCGATTGATAGCTGAAAACTGACGGCTGCTCTTACAATTAATGCATGGCCTTCCCAGAAATCCGCATGCGCCGTCTGCGCCGCAGCGACTCGCTGCGCGCGCTCGTCCGTGAAACCACTCTGGACGCCGGCGATCTTATCTACCCGCTCTTTATCTGCCCCGGCAAGGGCGTGCGTAACCCAGTCAGCTCGATGCCCGGCGTCTTCAACCTCTCCGTGGACGAAGCCGTGAAGGAAGCCGAAGAGGTGGCCGCGCTCGGAATCGGTGGCCTGCTGCTCTTCGGCTTGCCGGAATCCAAGGATGAGCGAGGTACAGGAGCGTGGGAACAAGACGGAATTGTGCAGCGCGCCCTGCGCGCCTTGCGCGATTCGGCTTCGGCGAGCAAGCTGGTACTGATCGGCGACGTCTGCCTCTGCGAGTACACCAGCCACGGCCACTGCGGAATCGTGGTTCAAGGCCGCTCTGGCTTTGAAATCGACAACGACTCCAC
This sequence comes from Acidobacteriota bacterium, assembly GCA_021782675.1. Lineage (GTDB taxonomy): Bacteria > Acidobacteriota > Terriglobia > Terriglobales > Acidobacteriaceae > JAKAUB01. The sequence goes on along the minus strand of JAJXUS010000021.1, from coordinate 4,487 downwards.
CCTCGAACTTCTGGCCCGCACGGCGGTGAGTCAGGCCCGCGCCGGAGCCGACATCATTGCTCCAAGCGACATGATGGACGGCCGCGTGGCCGCCATTCGCCGCGGTCTTGACGCCGACGGTTTCAGCATTACTCCGATCCTCAGCTACGCCTCCAAGTTCGCCTCGGCCTTTTATGGACCCTTCCGCGAAGCCGCCGACTCCGCGCCCCAGTTCGGCGATCGCCGCAGCTATCAGATGGATGGAGCCAATCTCCGCGAAGCCATGCGCGAAATTGAGCTCGACATGGGTGAAGGCGCCGACATGATCCTGATGAAGCCGGCAATGCCCTATCTGGACGTTATCCGCGCCGCTCGCGACCGTTTCGCTCTGCCCATGGGTGCCTACCAGGTCTCCGGCGAGTACTCCATGCTGCAGGCGGCCTTTGAGAAGGGGTGGCTGGAGCGGGACCGCGCTACCCTCGAATCCCTGGTCAGCATGCGTCGCGCCGGCGCCGATTTCATTGTGACCTATTTCGCCAAAGAGGCGGCCAGGCTGCTGCGGGAACAGGCATCTCGGTGATCCTCGCAGGCGGAAGACGTATCATGGAGGCGCTATAAAAACCGCGCCTTCGGCCGCGCCGTCTTGGTATGCTGCAAGCACTGCCACCGAGGCGATAACCAAACCCTGGTACCCGCGTCCTTTGATTGGGAACCAGGTCCCGAACCTCATCAGATTGCACACAACGCATGCGCTGATGAAATGCTCCGGAAGCACTTCGAGCGAAGTCGCTCGAATGCAGCCGGACTGACGAAAGGCCAAGAATGAGTGAACTCGACGACACACCCAGGACATATTCAGGAGCCCTGCTGGCAGTGCTGGCCGTTGCCCTGCTTGCCGCCGTTGCCGGCCTGATCTGGTGCGGAACTCTCAGCAGCCGTCTGGGCACCACCCAAAATGATCTCGCCGATGCCAAGCAGCAAAATGCCAATCTTGCTGCCCAGTTGCGCGAGACCGACGCCCGTCTGCGGGTGACGACCGACGAACTCAGCAAATCCCTCGGCCTCACCCAGAAGCAGCTTGACGCGCGCGCCGCTGAAATCCTGCGCCGCGAGCAGGTCCAGGAAGCGAGCGCAAAACAACTCGCCGATGCGCAGAAGCAGACTGCTCAACAGGTGAGTGCGGTCAGCAGCGACCTGAGCAACGTAAAAACGGATGTAGGCGGAGTCAAAACCAACCTGACTAAGACACAGACCGACCTGGCCAGCGCAGTCAGCCAGTTGCAGTCCATTAAGGGCGACCTCAGCGATCACAGCAGCTTGATCGCCCGCAACCACGATGAGCTGGAAGTGCTGAAGCACAAAGGCGACCGCAACTACTATGAGTTCACTCTGGACAGGGGCAGGAAAAAGCCCGTGGGGACAATCAGCATGGAGCTGCGCAAGGCCGATCCTAAGAAGAGCCGCTTCACGCTCCTGATTTTTGCCGACGACAAGCGTTATGAGAAGAAGGACCGCAACGTGAATGAGCCGTTGCAGTTCTACAGCGGCAAAGATCCTGGACTCTTTGAAGTGGTTGTGAACTCTATCAACTCCAAGAACCAGATCACCGGATATCTTTCCACCCCGAAGAACGCTCCGGCGCCCGTGCAGGCTACTGCTCAGTAACTGTCACTTTAGGCGTAAGCACCAGATTGGACTGATAGCGGAAGGCGAACGTGAAGTTCAAGTCCTTCCGCGCATCCCACTGCTGCTTGTCGATGCGAAACGCCGACACCAGCATGCCCTCCACCGTCTGGCCGGGAAGAACTTCGGAGTCAAGCGGCAGCGGTTTGCCGTGCGGCACGCTCAGATTCGGGTAGGCCAGGAATATCTGGTCGAAATTCGACGCACTGGCCGCATAGCTGGTGTGCACCCCATCCTCCAGCGTGGCGTTGGTGGCTATATTCCACATGAACAGGGGTTGCTTGCTCTGGTTGTGGATACGCACCTGCGCGAAGACCATTACCTGGTCAAAAACGTCTTTGGGCATATACGCGCCGCTGGCATCCATGCCTGAGGTTTCCGTGTGCTGCGGATGCGCCCACACCGCAAGCACTTCTCCGGTTGCCATCGGGGGTTTCTGGCCGGCGACCACGTAAATGACGATAGCAGCGGTCACAAGTACCGCGGCAACCACTCCGGCAATCACGACGTGGCTGGTGCCCTTGGTCAGTTCTTCGCCACGCGCGGCGTCGTCTTTTTCTTCCTGATGAAGCAGGCTCATGGGCCATTTCCTCGTCGGGGTTATCTTACGTCAAGTGCCACTGTGGGCGACGGAGATAAACATGGCCGGGTGGATCGCAGCCAGCCGCCGTCCCCTATCCGCACCAGGTTGTCTACAAGCGAACGGGCCGCAGCGAGGATGCGGCCAGTTTCAGTTGTGCGTAGCTACGGCCGCGCGCGTAAACCAGCCAGAAAGCCCTCGGCATTGCGGGTGTTCAGCACATCGTCCGGCGTGAGCCAGGCGCGGCGGAGCTGGCGTATGCCGTACTCCATCTTTCCCACTACGCTGGTCTTGTGGGCATCAGTGGAGATGACCACCTTGCAGCCCAGCTCTTTTGCCATGCGCAGATCGCGATCGCAGAGGTCCAAACGCTCAGGCGCCGCATTGTGCTCCATCGCAACTCCTAGCTCGGCTGCGCGGCGCAGTACCGCGCCCATATCGAGAGCGAAGGGCTCGCGACGCAACAGCAGGCGGCCGGTGGGATGACCAAGAATGCGGACATAAGGGTTCTCGAGAGCGCGCAGTACACGGGTTGTCATCTCCTCCTGCGGCTGCTCAAAGCGCGAGTGGACGCTGGCGATCACCACCTCCATCTGCGCCAACACTTCGTCATCGAGGTCGAGTGCCCCGTCGGCCAGAATATCCACCTCGATGCCGGAAAAGATGCGGATCCGCCCTTCCATTTCGCTGTCGACCTCGCGAATCCGGGCAATGTGTTCCAGGGCACGCTTCTCGTCCAGGCCACCCGTCATGGCCAGGGCCTTGGTGTGATCGGTGATGGCTATGTAGCCCAGGCCGCAGGCCAGCGCCGCTTGGGCCATCTCGCGGATGGTGTTTCGACCATCGCTGGCGGTGGTGTGCATGTGCAGATCACCGCGCAGATCTTCCGCGTGGACGAGCCGGGGAAGAGCTCCGCGGCTGGCCAATTCAATTTCACCCAGGTTCTCGCGCATCTCGGGAGGAATCCGTGCCATACCCAACGCGGCATAGACCTCTTCTTCGCTGGCCGCAGCCACTACGGCCCCATCGTCGAGCCGCGCCAGGGCCCATTCATTGAGGGTGTAGCCCAACTTCAGAGCCCGCTGCCGCAGGGCCACGTTGTGCGCCTTGGAGCCTGTGAAGTATTGCAGCGCCGCGCCATACGAAGCAGTCGGCAGCAGGCGCACGTCCACCTGCAGCCCGCCGTGCACGTGGAAGCTCACCTTGTTCTCGCCCTTGGCGATGATGTCGTGAATGCCGGGATACGCGGCCACGTATTCTACCGCGCCGGCGGTGCAGCCGGGAGCGCACGCGGCGCCCGTGGCAAGCAGGTCAAGGTCGCCCACGGTATCGCGCCCCCGTCGCAGCGAACCCGCCGGCGTGACGCGATCGATCCCGTCGAAGGCCAGAAGATAGCCTGAAATAGCCTTCGCCTCGTCATCGGCCACGTCAATGCGGATGCGGCCGGCGGAACGGCGATAATCCTCAATGCCCTTGCGCAGTTTTTCCAGCTGTTTGGCACCCATGCGCGGCAACCCGGCAAGGCGGCCGGCATCGATGGCCTCGGCAAGCTGATCGATGGTGGTGATCTGCGCCGCGTCGCGAAAGAGGGCGACGGTCTTCGGACCCATGCCGGGCAGCTTCAGCAACTCAAGAACGCCGGCGCCGTAGCGGGCAAGCAGATCATCGCGCAAGGGAAAACTGCCCGAAGTCGCCATCGCCTGCACGTTGGCGGCCATGCTCTTGCCGATGCCGGGGATCGCGAGCAACCGCACCGAATCTTCGGCCGCCGTGCATAAATCTACCGTGGTCTGCGCAATGGCCTCGGCGGCACGGCGATAGCTGCGCACACGGAAACTGTCCGCCCCGTCGATTTCCATCAAATCGGCGGCCTCGTCCAGCAGACGAGCCATCGTCCTGTTGTCCATTTCGCAGTCCCCGCCAGCAGTATCAAGCATCGCCGCCAGTGGATGCGAATCGACAGAGGTCCGGCGTACCGGCTGTCGCGGCTCCAGAAAGCGGGCGCCGGCACACCGCATGTACGCTGCAACAGGCCCTGGTACTGCGGGCGCACGTCACGTACACCGCCGGGCGGCGGTCGAGCGACAAACGCCCTGCCTTACATGCTGTCAGGCCGCGCTGTGAGCGCTGTCCCGGTAACGGACCACTGCGTCCGCCTGTGGGCCTTTCTGCCCTTCAACAATGTCGAACTCGACTTCGTCGCCCTCTTTGAGCGTCTTATATCCGTCCAGTTGAATTGCCGAGT
>JAJXUS010000020.1 GCA_021782675.1 Acidobacteriota bacterium | reverse complement strand
TGATGCACCAGGCAGATGGCGCTAACTGCATCCGGATCTGAAAGCTCCCCATAGAATTTGGCGATCTGCGGCGCCAGCAGCAGCCCCTTGTACACGATGGTGCGCGACGACAGAGAGGGGATGTAGAAAAAGTGCTTGTCATCAATATCGGAGGCGTCAATCTGCGCCTCCACGCGCTTGCGCACCACGTAGAGCTTGCGTTCGAACGAATCCTCATCCATGGCCGGAGGCCGGCCGATGAAAATCTGCTGGATGTAGGGCTGCGAGGCGCGCGCCACCCGGCCAATTGCATCGCCGTCGCAGGGGGTGTCGCGCCAGCCAAGAACCGTCAGGCCCTCTTCTTTAACAATTTTCTCGAAGATGCCTTCACATTGCAGGCGCGGCAGCTTTTCAACCGGAAAAAAGACCATTCCGGCGCCATACTCACCGGGCGCAGGCAGTGCAAAGCCAAGCGCGGCACACTCGCGCGCAAAAAATTTGTGGGGAATCTGGATCAGGAGGCCGGCGCCATCGCCGGTTTCAGCATCGCAGCCGCAGGCCCCGCGGTGCGTCAGATTAATGAGGACTTCAATGCCCTGCTCGATGATCGCGTGGGAGCGCTCTCCACGAATGCTGGCGACAAATCCCATGCCGCAGGCATCGTGTTCGTTGCTGGGGTGATAGAGCCCCTGAGCATGGGGCAGGCCGGCGGCGACGCTGTGGTTCGGCATGGAGGTCCTTCTCGAGATGTAGGTGTCCCGTCAAAGCTGGGTCATAGGAAATTGTCTCTGGGCCGGCACCAGGCGATTGATCCTGGACGAACAAGGAAGTCGGATGTACCGGAGCCAATAGTGTAACGCACATCGCCGACGCAGAGCCGCGGCCGCGGCAATTTCCGCGCTGCCTCCATTCCGCAAATGAGCGACCGGGCTTCAGGAAATCGGAAGGTCGTCCTGGGGAAGATCGGTAGCCTGCGGCGCAAGCGGCAATGGTTGGATCGCAGGCGCCTGCGGGTCCGCCATCGCTCCACCGGCAACGGCGAGGCTACCCGGCGGCAACGCCGCCGCGGAACCGCCAAAGCCCTCTTTCCGCACACGCAGATCGAAATAGCAGAGAACGAATCCTACACCCAGAAACACGGAGACCACCCAGCCTACAAGGAGGCGGAGAATCGTTATGCCAAGAATCACAACGATACCGGCCGGAGAGACCGAGTGGTACGGGGCGGCCGCGGCAGTGCCGCGCATGGAAAGCATCTGGATCGGCAAGGTGACGACCGCGAGCGCCAGGTTAACCCCAAATGCAAAAACGAGCAGCGCGATCACTCTTCCCTTGGCCCCGTGCGTCAGCGCAATCGAGCGGCGGATCGCATCACCAGCCGGAACGCCCTCTTCCATTGCAGCAGGAACGGACAGCGAATAGCGAGCGATAAGCCAGACGAGAAAAAGCAAATAAAGGACGAAAAACGTGAGACCCAGGAGGAGTAGAAGAAGGATGGCGCCGGAGCTTGCCATATGGCCGGGACTGAAGGAGGCCAGCACGCGCATGCCTCCGAGCGCCGCGATCAGAATGCCGAAAACAATCGCACAGACCAGATAAAAGACGAGCAGATAGCCGATGATCCGCAGGGCAATCAGAATCGCAATTCCAGCCAGAGTTCCCAGCCGCTGTGCCGCCACGCTGCACGCCTCTCCGACTGACGGGCGGGCACCTTCCAGCTTTTGCCGCGCGGCCACGAAGAAGGCGCCCTGCGCGATCTGTGCCACGACAAAGGCAGCGCCAAAGCAAAGCAGCGCCAGCGGAGCCAGCGCCAGCGCCCGGGCCGCCGGGCTGCCGTCTGGGCTGAAGTGGCGGAGCAAAAATTCCGCAAAGATAAAAATCATCCCGGCGATGGCCGCAGCAGCGACCGCCAGTAAGCCGATGCCGAAGAAGACCATCGGGCTTTCGCGGATCAGGTCCGCCGTGCGTTCCAGAATTTGTCCGGCGCGAAACGGCCCAAATCGGTTGGTTCCAGGCAGACTGCTGACAGGCTCGCTCATCGTCCAATTCCTCAGTTGAGACTCGTTCTAGCACAGCCGAGGCAAGGCGGAGAAAAAATAGTAAGTCAGTGCCGCTGAGATCGCCTTAAGGCCTCAAGTCGCTGATCCGGTAAATCTCGATTACGCCGTTCCGCAGGATGGCAACCCGGGTTCCATCCGGGGAAAAGTCCGCATTGCCCCCCGCGGTGTAAACGGGCGTGAATCGAAGCTCCCCCATGGGCCTTCCCGTCGACGTACTAAAGATGTCGAGGACCTGGCTATCGACATCATCCTTCGTCAGGGAACCAATCCCGGAGATTGGCCGGGTAAGGTGCAGGGTCTCAATCCCGAAGAGCGAGCCATCGCGGCTCAGCAGATACTGCGGCAGCAGATGCATCGGGTCAAAGGCCATCCGCCACATATGGCCACCCTGCAGGTTATAGCCGTCATACTCCAGCGTCTGGGAATTGGGGCAAAGCATGGAAAGAAAGATGGCCTGTGCCAATGGGACCGTCTGCGGCCGGCAAAAGGACGTTACCGAAACGAGTCGCCTGGGCGGCCCCGCAAACGGGAATAGGGTGTACATCCAGTGCGAGCTCTTTCCCGGCAACGGTGCAAGAATTCCTGAGTTCATCAACGGAATGTCGCCAGGGGTTTGTACGCGTGTTCGTGCCACCACCCGCAAGGGTTGCAGTCCAATAAATTGCACCGAAATTGGCCGCAGCGGTGGAGGCGTGGTGTGCAATCTCGCCTTCGCAGAAGGCATTGCAGGTGGCGGCTCTTCCTCCACCGACATCAGAGAACGGTCTGGAGCGAACGTTATGTCGTCAATTTTGCCGGCAGTCGCAATCAACGGCTTTGGCGTCAGGGCCGCGTCAACGCGCTCCAGCTTCATGCAGCGCCGCATCAGAAAAGACCCATCATTGAGACTCCACAAATAGTTTGTGAGGTCGTACAGGTTCCAATCCGCCTGACGGATGACCTTGCCTGTGGGCAGTTCCAGAACTACGGCGCGGACCACCCGCTGCTCCGCGTCCGGTAGCGGGCAGCTATTGTCGCGACGAATCAGGCCATGCCGATTGAATACAAACAGCAGATGCGTGGCGTCGATGTAGTACAGTTCGGTCAGCGCGTATGCGTACAGCGATGGCAGGACCCCGGGGACGGTATACCCCAACGGCCCGACTGAGATACGCACCTCTGGCTGGGCGCCGGCAACTCCGCCCGGCCGGGCTCCGGCTGCATGACCCGCCCCCGCCGAGAGGGTCAGAATTCCCGCGAGAAGAGCCAGCAATTTGCTGGCACGCACATATATGCGCTCGGGGATTGACTTCCCTGCTTTTCCCTTATCAGATAGATGGTCATGCCGCATGACATTCAAAGGTACGCTTCAGACAAGAAAGGAACCAGGCTGATGGAAGCAAAACCCGTGCCGCGAATCCTCGCGGCTACTGTCCTGTCTTTTGTGACGCTGGGGGGTGCTGCTGCGCAAGCGCAACGGCCCGCGACCGGCGTAGCCCCTCAACCGATGCATAAGATTTCTCCAATCCCCGGCTTTGACTCTTCCATCATGGATACGTCAGCGGACCCGTGTACGAATTTCTACCAGTTCGCCTGCGGAAAGTTCGCACAAAAATACCCTATCCCCGCCGATCTGCCGCTCTACGATCAGTTCGAAAATCTGAACGAGTATAACCACCAGCTTCTGCACGGCATTCTGGAGACCGCTGAGAAGCAGACAGCGGGACGCTCCCCCGATGAGCAGAAGATCGGCGACTACTACGGAAGCTGCATGAATACGGCTGCCATCAATGCGGATGGCTTGAAGCCGCTGCAACCGGAGCTGGCGAAGATCGCAGCCCTAAAGAACAAGAGCGAGCTGCCGGGCTTGCTGGCGCAGTATCAGAAGATGAGCGTACCGGCGTTCTTTGATATTGGTTCCATGCAGGACTTCAAAGACGCGACCAAAGAGATTGCCGTCGTGGATCAGGGTGGTCTGGGCCTCCCCGAAAAGGATTATTATCTGCGGACCGACGCAAAGAGCGTAAAGCTGCGCCAGCAATACGTACAGCATCTAGCGAAAATGCTGCATCTTGCGGGCGACCCGCAAAGCAAGGCGGACGCGGAAGCGCAATCCATCCTCGCGCTCGAGACCTCGCTGGCGAAAATCTCAATGGGCGTCGTAGACCGCCGCGACCCTTATAAGACCTACCACATTGAACCGCTCACCACGCTGGCCGCAACCGACCCGACCCTGCAGTGGCCCAAATTGCTGAGGGACGCGGGCACGCCGCCCATCACCACGCTGAACGTCGCCAATCCCGCCTTCTTCCAGGGATTGCAGTCCGTGCTGCAGCAGACGGACATGGCGACCATCCGCAACTACCTGCGCGTTCACCTGCTGGACGCCTACGCCTCGCGGCTGCCAGCAGCATTCGATGATGAGCACTTTAACTTCTATGGCCGCATCCTCTCCGGGGTGCCCACGAAGCCGGTTCGCTGGAAGACCTGCGTCTCGGCGACGAACGCTTCGCTGGGCGAGGCGCTGGGCAAAGTCTATGTCGAGAAGTATTTTGCCGGTGACAGCAAACAGCAGACCCTGAACATGGTGAAGGCCATTGAGTCCGCCATGAACACCGACCTGACCAAGCTGACCTGGATGAGCCCTGAAACGAAGGTAAAGGCCATTCAGAAGCTCGATCTGATTACCAATAAGATCGGCTATCCCGACAAATGGCGCGACTATTCCAAGCTCGAGATCAAGCCGAATGATGCGCTTGGCAACGCCATCCGTGCCCGTGAGTTTGAGTCCGCCCGCCAGCTGAACAAGATCAACAAGCCGGTGAATAAAGAGGAGTGGGATATGTCGCCGCCCACCGTCAATGCGTACTATGACCCGAGCATGAACAACATCAACTTCCCGGCTGGCATTCTGCAACCGGCTTTCTATGACCACTCGGCTCCGCCGCAGGTGAACTACGGTCATATCGGGGCGGTGGTCGGGCACGAACTGACACACGGCTTCGACGACGAGGGAGCGCAGTTCGATGGCAATGGCAACCTGAAAAACTGGTGGACGCCGGAGGACAAGAAGCAGTTCGACGCCCGCACAGAATGCATCGCCAGCGAATACTCGAGCTTTACTGCCATCGACAATCTGCATATCAATGGCAAGCTGACGCTCGGTGAAAACACGGCTGACAACGGAGGCATCCGTCTGGCCTACATGGCGATGGAGGCATGGGCGGCGCACCACAATATTGACCTGTCGAAGAAGATGGGACTCTACACGCCGGTGCAGCAGTTCTTCATCGGCTATGCGCAGAACTGGTGTACGAATGACCGGCCGCAGTTCATCCGGTTGATTGTGCAGACCGATCCCCATTCGCCCGATCAGTTCCGGGCCAATGGCGTGGTGCGCAACATGCCGGAGTTTGCCACGGCGTTCAGTTGCAAAACCGGCCAGCCGATGGCCCCCGCGAACCGCTGCCGCGTCTGGTAGTTCGACGCGCGCACGCCGCAACCCCGCGGGATGCAGCTCACACTGCATCCCGCTTTTTTTCGTTGACGGGGCTGCATCTGTTCGATCGCCGCGGAATCTGCGATTCTGAAGCCGGCCCCAATTTCCAGCGCAGCCCCAAATCCCGAATGACCCTCCAGATTTCTTCCAGCAATCGCCGCTTTACTGCTCTAGGCTACGGCTCCTGCGCACTTGCCGGAGCGTTCTGGGGCACGGGCTTTTTCTTTGGCAAAATCGCGCTGCGCGAAATGAGCTCCGCGCACATGGTGCTCTATCGGTTTCTGTTTGCAGTCGTTGGGCTGTCCCCCGTATTGGTGCGTCACCGGCCGCAGCTCAACCGTCAGGAGTGGCGCATTCTGTTACTGGCGTGGTTCCTCGGGGTCCCGTTGCAATTTCTGCCGCAGTTTGCCGGCCTGGCGCGCACCACCGTCTCCCACGCTGCGTTGATGGTCGGCACACTGCCTGTCGTTCTGGCTCTTGCGGCGACTGTATTCGCGCATGAGCGTCTGGATGCCGGCGGGTGGCTTCTGCTCGCAATTTCTACAGCGGGCGCTGTATTGATCGCATTTGTCAGCGGATCGGCGGGCCGCAGCGGCGACCGTCCAAGCATCGCCGGCGACTCGATGATCGTCGTTTCCCTGCTGATCTCCGTCGCCTGGATTCTGCTGAATCAGCACCTGTTGCGCCGCCATTCTCCGCTGGTCATCACGGCGTGGGGCCTGCTGTGCGGAACCGCGATGCTGGCCGTCTGGGTCTTCGCCGTCAACGGACCGCCCCCCATTCATATTTCCCTGACAGCATGGCTGGCCCTGGCCGCCAGCGGTCTGCTGTGCACCGCCAGCTCCAGTGTGCTGTGGAACTGGGGCCTCACGCGTGTTCCGGCCTCGCGCGCTGCGGTCTTTTTGAACCTGGAGCCGATCATCGGCTCGGTGCTCGGCATCACCTTACTCGGGGAGCGGCTGGGCGCTGCGGGATGGGTAGGCGGCGCAATGATCATCCTCTCCGCAGTCACCATGAGCGTGCGCCAGCATGGGAATCTTGAGCCGGACCGTGCAATTGTCTAGCGGTCTTTTCTGTTATTTCCGCCAACCCATCGACGTCCAGTCCACCGATGACACGCTACCGGGCCGGGGCAGCTCCAATGCGCGCCAGATCGATCACCATCCGCTCCAGCACCATTGCCTTGTCCGGGGGTGAAGATCGAATCTCCATATCGGCCCGCGCCACGCGCTCGAGCATCCGCATCAGATCTTCTCGCGATCGATATCGTCGCGCCTGGCGGATCAGGTCATCCACCGCGAAGGGCGCCACTCGGAATCCGGGCCAAAGTGCCTGCCAGATAGCCCGCGAATCCCGTACATTCTTTTCAAGAATAACCAGCATCTGGCGGAAGGTTCGTGCCAGCATGTGCAGATATCCAATGGCTCCATCTTCGCCGGCGTCGCTTGCGTTCAACAACCCGCGCAACAGGGACAGAGAGCGCGCCGCGTCGTGCGCGGAGATCGCATCCGTCAGCTCATAGAGCGACCGCTGGCGCGCCGCCTCCACCATCGCTTCAACATCCGCCACGTCAATCGAGCGCTTGTCGCCAACGTATAGCCGCAGCTTCTCAAGCTCCGATGCCATCTGCATCAGGTCCGCATGCAGCGCATCCGTCAGCTCACGCGCCGCATCCGGCGTCAGCGTGCATCCGGCAGCCGCGCAGCTTTCAACCGCCCAGCGCAGCGCCGTAGCCTCGTCCGGCTGCGCCAGCTCAACCAGGCCACAGAACTCACCCAGCGTCTCGCGAATCCGCTCGTAGCGATCCTTCTCCTGCATGTCCATGCGGCGCGAATCAGCGGGAATGTGCAGATGGTCCGCAACAAAAACCAGCAGCGCCTGCGGATTCGGATTTCTCAGATATTTTTCAATCGCCGCGAACTCGTCCTTCTTTGCGCCGCGCTGGTAGAGGAGCTTTACGTTGCGCACAAACACGATCTGAAACGGCGCCATCAGCGAGGGAGAACTGACGCGGTCGAGGGCCTCAAACACGCTGGCTTCCGCCAGATCGACCTCCGACAGGCAAAAGTCCATCAGCGAGGGGTCGAGCAGCGCACGAATCAGCCCGCGGCGGGCCTCCTGCTGCAGATATGCCTCATCGCCAACCAGCACATAGCCGGTGCGGCGTGCATCCGTGCGGGCCTCGCGCAGCAGCCGCTCGACGGCCGCAAACCCTCCGCCGAGATCTTTCCGTTCCGCCTGCACGTTAGAAACCCTCCAGCATCTCGTTCACCAGGTCGGCGGCAAATTCATGGGCCATGCGCTGCACGGCCGGCGAGTCTTCCTGAATAAAGGTCGCCAGATCGGCCGTTGCCTCGTACTGCGCACGGTAGAGGAAATGGTCGTTCTTGTAGAGGACCGTGCCGTCGGCAGCGGTCAACTGCACCGCAGCCGTAATGGTGATGAGGTAGCTTGAGGACTGGCCGGTCTCGGAGTTGAAGGTGAGCGGGGTGTAGGTCTCGGTCAGAATCGTTCCGCGCAGAACCGCATCGGCGGCGTGCGGCTTGTCACTTTCTGTAATCCGGTCTTTTGTGCGCGTTGTCAGCTCCTGCACCACGGCGCGGGTAAACGCAACCTCCGTGTTGTAGTTGGTCACGTTCGTCTTGAAAATCGGCACATCGATGGACGTGATGCTGGGCGGCAGGTGCTCACTGCCCTGCGGCGTATGGTAGCCGCAGCCAAGCAGCAAAGCGGGAAGGAGAAGGATTGGCGCGCACGGCATCCGCATGGAATTGGAAGATGACCCTCTTATTGTAGGGCCCGGCTCGCCGGCGGGCAGCACGCTACTTGCCGGCCGCCATCACCTGCAGTTGCGCCACGCCCTTTGCATCCGGCGTCAACGTCACCTGCAGCATGTGATTGACGGCGTTATAACGCTGCGATTCAATTTTCCCTGCCGTCACGCGAACGCCGGGAGCCTTCGCCGCGTAGAGCACGAGCGTCTGGCTGCTCTCTCCCGCGGCAAAACGGAGGTCAATCGCGAGGCCACCGCTGCCGGAGATTGGACGCGCTGCAAGCCGCTGCCTGCCCATCGTCGCAATCATCTGCGGATCACCGACCAGCGCCAGGCCCGCGTTGACAGGCGCCACTACGGCATAGCCCCAGCCATCGGCCAGCGGTAAGCGATCGGTCACACCCGCGTCCTGGGCGATTCCATCCCCGGTACGCCAGTTATAGACAAAGACCTTACCCTTGTAGCCCAGCTCAGCCGGGGTAAATGCAGCCGCCGTCTCCTGGTGGCGCGGATAGGCAAAGACGTAGGAAGTGGCTCCGGCCGCCTGCTGCGACTGTCCCACCGCGATCATCGATACCGGATGGCCGTCTGCATCCGCCAGATATATGCGGTCCAGGGGGCGGATGCCGTGATCCGGCTTCACCAGGACGCCATCGGCGCGCGCCGCACGCAGCAGATTTTTTGCGTCAATTTTGTCGATGGCGTCGCCCACGCCGACTGGACCGGACGACAGCGTGGACAGCACCAGATTGGCCGTCTCGGAGCTCATGAATACATCGCTCCACGGCCAGATGCCGAGCGCATAGGCGATTTGCGAGTCGTAGAGGAACTCGTCCCAGCGGGCCCGTTCAAAGCGATCGTCGCTTGTGCGAATCGTCGTCAGGTTGGGATAGCGCACGCCCTGCAGATAATCCGCGGGAGCGGGCATGCAGTATTGCAGAGCGATCCCCTGCTGGCGCATCGCGTGCGCCATTTCGTCGTGATAGGCATCAGGCGCGGTGAAGTTGGCCTCCGCCTGCGCAAAGGTACCGAGCCAGTCCTGCTCATACACCACAACGTTCGCCGCGCGCAGCCACGCGGCTGTCTGCTTCCAGTACGCCGGGTCGATGATGACATTCCCGGACATTTTGTACATATGGCGATACGGGCTGCTCTGGTCGATCCAACGCCCATGCACGGCCATCGGTAAATCGAGCTTGCTGGCGAATGCATCGATGCCATCCGGGAACAGTTGCCTGTCCGGCTCGTAGCGGTACGCGCCGCCCGCGCCGTGCTCCCAATGGCGCACCTGCCACTGCTGTTCCGGCCCCTTGGGATAAAACCAGCTATCGAGTTGCATCAGGTGCAGTGGCACGCCTGCCTGATGAAACCTGTCGGCCACCGCCAGCAGCGTCCCGGTGTATCCCAGCTTCGGATCAAATTTGTAGTAGTAATAGGCGCCATTGTCGGTCCAGTAGCTCAAGCCGCGCAGCAGCGGGCCGGCGTCATTGCGCACCACCGGCCGCGCGGCCCAGGCCTGCATCGCGTGGCCCCACGTAGTAAGGGTCGCGTGGATGCCGTCGCCAAATGCCAAGACCGTGGTGTGCAGGGTGTGAGCGGGTGCCTCGGGCGCGGAGGCAAGAAATCCGGAACGGAGCACGCCGTTCTGCAATTGCAGATCGCTGACAAAAAAGTGGTCGGCGGGCGACACCACCACGGTGTCGAACTTGCCGTCGAATAGCACCCACGGCCCCTGATGATGCAGGCGATTGAACGTATAGGGTCCGAAGGGGGCGACACCATAACCCAGCGAGCGCCAGTCCATGGAAACGCCGGACAGACGTGGAAACTGCGGCCGCTCCGGGGCCGTTCGCACCGTCAGCGTCACGATTCCCTGCGCGGAATAGACGCGGATCGCGTCCACCTCATCCGACTTCTCGCCCTGAAAGCGCAGCCCGCAAAAGTCGCCCAGGGCGTCGTGATCAGAAAATTTCTGCACGCGGCCCGGTTCCGGCAGCTTTCCCGTCCAGTGGATGTTCCCTTCGGCCCGGGTGATGGAATAGGTCCCGTCCGCCGAGAAATCTGCCTGCAGCGCTGGCGTTCCGCAGGTCTCCGCGAGCAGCGGTATGGCCGTCAACAGGCATGCCAACATCAGAAGACGGGAAATCCGCAGAGCAGAGCGCTTTGACGGCATGGTTGGCGAACCTCCGTGGCTGCAGGCGATGGGCAGACGCACATTCAAAAGCGAATGCCCTGCGTCAGCAGCGACACAGGGCATTCTAAAGCGTCAGACAGTTTTCGCTTATGCGGGGGAAGGCTGCTCGCCCGCAAAACCCGGCGCGCGGCCAGCTTCCGGACGCAGCACCTGCTGCACATCGCCACCCGGTCCATCCGGCGGCATGCTCATCGGCGGCAGGTCTTTGCCCTGGATCAGCATGCGAAGCTCTTCGGCATCGAGCGTCTCCCGTTCCAGCAGGGCCTGTGCCAGACGATGCATGAGCGGGCGGTTGTTATCGAGCAGCGAATAGGCTGACTTGTAGCCGCCATCGACCAGCATGCGAACTTCCGCGTCGATCTGGCGGGCGGTCTCTTCGCTGAAGTCGCGGTGCTGCGAAATCTCCCGGCCGAGGAAGATTTGCTCTTCCTTTTTGCCGAAGGTCAGCGGGCCGAGCCGGCTCATGCCGTACTCGCAGACCATCTTGCGGGACAGATCGGTAGCCCGCTCAATGTCATTGCCGGCGCCGGTTGTCATCTGGTTCAGGAAGATCTCCTCGGCGCAACGGCCGCCCATCAGAATGGCGAGCTGCGTCTGCAGGTAGTCTTTGCTGACGGTATGCTGCTCATCTTCCGGCAGTTGCATGGTCAAGCCCAGCGCCATGCCGCGCGGAATGATCGTCACCTTGTGCAGCGGATCGGCGTGATCCCGCAGCGCCGCTACAATGGCGTGGCCAGCCTCGTGATACGCAGTGGTGCGCTTTTCTTCGTCGGTCAGCAGCATGGACTTGCGCTCGGCGCCCATCAGGACCTTGTCCTTGGCCGACTCGAAGTCATACATCGCCACCACTTTGCGGTTGGCGCGGGCAGCGTTGATCGCCGCCTCGTTGACCATGTTCGCCAGATCGGCGCCGGTAAAGCCCGGCGTACCCCGCGCCAGAACGCGCAGATCGACATCGTCGGACAGGGGAACTTTTTTGGCATGGACGCGCAGCACTTCTTCGCGGCCACGGACATCCGGCCGGCCTACCACTACCCGCCGGTCGAACCGGCCAGGCCGCAGCAGCGCGGGATCCAGAACATCCGGCCGGTTGGTGGAGGCGACGAGGATGACACCATCATTCGACTCAAAACCGTCCATCTCTACCAGCAACTGGTTCAGCGTCTGCTCCCGCTCATCGTGTCCGCCGCCCAGTCCAGCGCCGCGATGGCGACCGACCGCGTCGATTTCATCGATGAAGATGATGCACGGGGCGTTCTTCTTGCCCTGCTCAAACAGGTCGCGAACCCGGCTGGCGCCGACGCCGACAAACATCTCGACAAAATCCGAACCCGAGATGGAAAAGAACGGAACATTGGCTTCGCCGGCCACAGCGCGCGCCAGCAGTGTTTTTCCGGTTCCCGGAGGGCCAACTAACAGGACGCCCTTCGGAATGCGACCGCCCAGCTTTTGAAACTTCGGCGCATCGCGCAGAAATTCAATAATCTCTTTGAGCTCTTCCTTGGCCTCTTCCACGCCCGCGACATCCTTGAACGTCACCTTCTTTTGCTGCATGGAAAGTAATCGGGCCTTGCTCTTGCCAAAGGACATGGCCTTGTTGCCGCCCGTCTGCATCTGCCGCAGCATAAAGAACCAAAGAGCGCCCAGCAGCAGGATCGGAAGCAGTTGCAGGCCAATGTTGAACCACTCACCTCCCTGCGAATCCTTGATGGTGACGCTCACCTGGTGATCTTCAAGAACCTTGTACATGTCGGGATAGTTGTTCGGAGCGGTCGTATGGAAGACCGCCTTTCCCGTCCGGTAGTGTCCGTGAACTTCGTTCCCAATGACGGTCACATCAGAGACCTGGCCCTGCTGCGCATCCGACAGGAACTTGGAGAACGGAATCTCCTGGTCGC
>JAJXUS010000019.1 GCA_021782675.1 Acidobacteriota bacterium | reverse complement strand
TTTATACGCGGGCGCGGCGATTGCGGCCTGGCTCATTGCGCCTCCCGGATAGGAACGATGTGGTTCGGTGCGAGGTGAAGGACCGTCTGCACCTTGCCCGACGGCCAGTGGATGACCAGCTTCTCCCGATGCGGATCTTTGCCTAGTCCGAAATGAAGCCGCAGATCGTTTTGCGCTGCAAATCCGGAGCCGGCCGACACCTGCTGCAGTTGCTGTTGCCCGTCCCAATACAAGGTGGCTTGCGCTCCAATGGCGTCGCGGTTGCTTTTGGTACCTTGCAGGGCAAACTCGATCCACTGGTTTGCCGGGTCTGGATGGTTCGCATAGACCAGAAGAGGGCCCCCCTGGTTCGCCACGATGACGTCGAGTGCGCCGTTGTTCCAAAGATCGGCGACGGCTACTGCGCGGCCGTCATGGCGGTCGGTCACGCCAACCGCGCTCGCTACGTCTTCAAAGTGCCCGGAACCGTCGTTTACCCACACACGCTTTTCCTGATAGCCGGACAGGCTGCACCCGTCAAAGGGCGGCCAGTTGCTGGCGTCTCCGATGATAGCGCTATTTCCTGCCGTCACCTTCGCAAAGTCGTACCAGTAGCTGCGATGCCGGTCGAGCGAAACGTAGCCGTTGGTCAGGAACAGGTCGAGTGTACCGTCGTTATTCCAGTCGCCGAATTGTGCGCCAAAACTCCAGCCCCCCAGTTCCGCGCCCAGAGCATTTGCCATGTTGACATATTTTGGAACGCCGCCGGCGGTCGAATCCTGCGGCACCCAGAAGTTATTTCCCTGGATCAAAAATCCCGGCTCGGAGATGTTCGAAACGTAAATCGAAAATCTGTTTTGATTGAAGATGTCACCGAACGCGACGTTCATTCCACTTTTTGGCGAGTAGCCGACGCCGGCAAGTTTGCCCACTTCATGGAAGCGGCTCCCGTCGTTCATGTATAGCTCCGACACCCCATAGTCATTGGCGACAAAGAGATCCGGATGTCCGCTGCCGGTCAGGTCTGCCGCACCGGCAGCCAACGCCCAGCGGCGGCTGTTAATACCGAGCTTTTCGCTGACCTCTTCAAACCGGCCACTTCCAAGATTGTGGAACAGATACTTTCGGCCGCCATTTTCGGCGTACTCGAAACTGTCGGGCATGATTTTTGTCGTGTTGAGGTGCCACAGATCGTAGTTCTCGTTGAAGTACCCGCCCAGAAACAAATCCAGCTTGCCGTCCCCGTCGTAGTCAAACCAAACAGCGGTGTCGGCGTTCACCCACGCGGGCAGCCCGGCCTGCTTCGAGACATCCGTAAAACCGCGTCCCCGATCGTTGTGGAACAGCATCGGCCGGCCCCACTTGATGAGAAACAGGTCGGGATAGCCATCATTGTCGTAGTCGCCCCAGACGGCGCCCGTCGATACGCCCGTGCCTGGCTGATTCACGTCGGCCAGCCCGAGCTGCGGCGCAACATCGGTAAACGTGCCGTCGTGGTTATTCCGGTACAAGGCATTTTTAGTACCCTGACGGCTGTTGGTTACGTAAAGGTCCGGCCACCCGTCCTGGTTGTAATCCACGACCGTGACCGAGGCTCCCATCGATGCAATCTCCGGCATGATTGGAGCAAGCTTCGGGTCGAGCTGCGGCATCTGGTGCACAAAGTGAATCCCCGCCTGCCGGGAAACCTCCGTGAAATAGAAGCCATACCGTGCAAGCGCGGCGCGCGTGTCCACGTGGGCACCGGCGGACCGCGACTGATTTCTGCGAGTGAGAATAACCGGCACGGCGATGAGCCCGATAAAGAAGAGGATCAATACAGCGCGCGCGATGGGGCCGCCCTTCATTGCGTGGCCCCACTTTGCAGCGCGTTCACGAAAACATCCGGTGTCACATAGCGTGTCTGATAGGTTTCCCAGTCTTCGGGATGGTGCCGGTATACCCACTCGTCTTCCAGCGGAAGCGGCGGGGTGTCGTATTGGCGGCGCGCGTGGTACGGCAGCGGCCGCACCGTCGCCGAGTCTACTGAGTTGAAGTCGCCATCCTTCACCCAGCCATCCCCGGCCAGGACATAGTCCCGCACCCAACCGGCTGGCGGCAACGCAGGAGCAGGGAAGCGTAGTGCAAGTTCATCGCCCGCATTCATGATGACGTAGCGATCGTCGATCTGCCGCAGCAGCGGCCGCACATCTCCGAACCGCGTGTAATAGCCGGTGAGGTCCCGCCAGATTTGCCTGGTTGCGAGCAGCTCGGCATAGTCCGGAATCTCCGGGGACGAATGGCCATTCTGGTGAATGACCGAATAGCCCCGATAACGCAAATCCGCGTACGCGGGTGCGAGCGTGCTCACGCGAATTTTCGCGCCCGGCAGTCCCTGTGCCCACTGCACGCGGTCCCAGTAGATTTCGAGATTGGAACTGAGACGGATACGTTTGGGTGCGCCCGGTCGAATCAGGCCGGTCAGGTCGATCAGGCATGTCTTATTTCTGCCTTCAGGAAAGCCAAGGTTCGGACGAACGACGCGCCATGTTCCGTCCGCGTCCTGCACAGAAAGGCTGAGTGGCTGCGGGCGTGGGTGATGTCCCTGGCTCATGGCCACATTGACAGTAGAGTCCGACGGGTGCAGCCATCCCTGCGCGATCAGGTAGACAGGCTGTGAGGTGGGGAAGTCGCTGCCGAGATCGATCTGCAGATAGTGGCTGCGGGCAATGCCCTGATATTGCCCCTCACCGAAGGTGTCCACATAGCGGCCATCCAGTGCGCGCACAGTCTCTGTCATGTCATTTCCCTGGTCGTCCACCGCGCGCGCAATCGCGTGCGGTTCCCCAGTCACCGTAATCGCCTGCTTTACCGCCGGGATGGCGTAGCGCTCATCCGTATAGATTTCTGTTCCCTGGGGATGGTCCACAACCATCAGCGATAAAAAGTCGTAGTAATACGTCTCCCACAGTTCGCCCGTAATCCGCAGATCGTACGCGCCATGACGGGGAACCAGGTCGCGCCCGGGAATCTTGTACCACTCTGTTGTCGCGGCGATGGCGGCTGTTCCAAGGTTGTTGATGCGCAACCCCAGAGCAGACCCCCACGGCACCGTGTCCATCACGAACTTCATCGCATGGCCGTTCCAGGCGAATAGAAACGGACAGGAGCCTTTCAGCCGCTGCTCGGTTAATATCTGCTGATCTGCCTTTAGCCCGAACTCCGCGCTGACGGTTCCGTTCGGCCACTCGATGCGCGCCACATCTGTCTCGTCGAGGGTTCCCAGTCCAAAATGCAACTGCGGGCTGTTGATTGGCGCGGTTTGCGTCAGCATGCCGGAGCGTATCTGCACCTGACCGCCGATTCCGAAAGAGTTGACGCGTTGATCGCCCGTGGCCTGGCGTGCGCGCGGACGGATGGTCTGCCAGTGATACGGCTTTGTGCTCTCGGTGCGGACGATCTCGGGCTCTCCGTTCTGCGAGATGCCGAGCAGCGCAAGGTGGCCGTCCGCCTTGATGTCTGCCACGCCGAAGATCTGCATGCTTCCGACTGTCGCGGGATAACGTACAAATTTTGCGCCGCCCTCACCGAGCCAGAGTTGCGCGCCGCCAGTGCGACCGCCTGGGGAAACCCGCGCCAGCAGAAGGTCGACGGCGCCATTGTTGTCCACGTCAGCAGCGTAGAGGCGTACGTCTCCGGCGAGGCTCGCCGCCGGATCGGTGACATGCGCGAGCGTCGTAGCCGACCAGCCGCCGTTGGCCGCGCTGGCAAGGCTCGCGAGGGTTCCGTCCGGCTGCACGGCCACAAGCGAGAGTATCCCGCGCCCCGCAATGTCTGCCGCCGTAATCGCCCGGGCAGCAGCGAGCTGTGCCGGCAGAGGCGCCTCCGCGAACCGTGCGGCGCGCTGGTTCAGGAAGATGTGCAGGTGTCCAGCGCCGTCGATCAGGGCGGCGTCAGCGATGCCGTCGCCATTGAGGTCTGCCCATACGAACTGACGGATGCCCGAAATATTCGCAAATGGATGCATCACGCTGAAGGTGCCATCCCCGTTGTTGCGCAGCACGGTCGGGGGGCCGGAGTCTTGTCCCAGAACGATATCGAGATCACCGTCGGGTTCGATATCGACAGCCCACGCGCCGGTGTAAGAGGCCCTCAAAACGCTCGCAGGCAGTCCAGACTTTGCGGTGACATCGGTAAAGACGGAGGGGCTCTCCTGCTGCAGCAGACGAACACCACCGCGCCCCGCCAGGACCAGGTCTGTCTTGAAATCGAAATTAAAGTCGAGCGGAAGGACACCTTCTGGTGAAGGAGGCGTGGCGGAAGCTCCGCCGGGAAATGCGAGGGACGCGCCGGTCGATAAACGCACCTGTCTTCCGTCGGCAACTCCAAGCGTGGGCGCTCCTTCACCGTCGAGCGAGATGGCTCCAATCCAGCTCCAGTGCTGTGCTCCGCTAGTGCCGGATAATTCCGGTGCGGCTGTGGTCAGGAATTTCATTGCCGTATCCGGCGCGGCGGGAGCCGAGGAAGGATTCGGCAAACGGAGAAAATGCGTGAAGGGCTCAGCCTGGTCTCCGGGCGCCAACATGATGGTCGCCAGACTGGCGCGGAAGGCGGGCACCTGCAGCAGCACATTGCGGAGGAAGACGCTGCGCAAGGCCGCCGCATGGGAGTTGCCACTCGACAAGGCGGTCTGCAGGGCTGCGAGCTGCTGCCGGGCGGACGCGGGCCAGTCACTACTTTGCGCAGCGATGCGGCCAACCGCTATCTGCGCGGTTTTCATATCTCCGCGCCGCGCCGAGATCCGGGTCAGTTCCACCAGCGCGGCTACGTTGTCCGGACGCCCGGCCAGTACCTGCTCGATGATCTGCTGGAACTTCTGCTGACTGCCCGCGCCTCCTTGCCGCTCCACGGCCATTGCCAGCGCGTACAGTGGCCTCACGTTGCCTGGGTCCAGATTCACGGCCCGCTGAAAGTCGCTGATGGCCGGCTGCAGGCTGCCCCGCTCGTCGTCAAGCAGGCCCAGAAGAAAGTAGATGCGGCTGTTGCTGGGAGACAACTTCAGGGCGCGTCGCAGACGCTCATCCGCGAGTTGAAAATTCCGCTGACGCAACGCCAGAATTCCCCAGTCCGCCCAGGCCGCCGGCTCACCGGGCGCGAGCTGTGCCGCCTGCCCCAGGCTCTGATCCGCACGAGCATCGTTGCCCACCTGTAGCGCCGCCAGCCCAACATAGAAGGCCGAAACAAACTGCTTGTACGCCGGCGAATCGGCCGCAGGCAGACGGGCGTGCGAGTGGCAGCCCGTGAAGAGAAAGATCGTTGCGGAAAGGGCGGCGATTGCGGCTCGCAGCGGGCGCAACGGATGGTGGCAAGAGCGATAATTCATAAACGGACTGGCACTGAAACAGTGCGCCGCGGAAATCTCAAAGGCTCAGGGGTGCATGCCCATCACATTTCCGGTGTGGCCACATTCTTTCATGGGAGCACCTATCTCCACCGCGGAAGCGTGCGAAAAAATGACGATAGCGCGGCCCGGCGTTGACGGGTGGATGCCAGTCTCATCCTTTCGGCGGAGGCGCGTTCCAGAGCGACTTTTGTAGACTTTGCGGGACACACATTCCTGTTTAGATACCCACCTTCGCTACAAGGACTTCAGTGACGGATTGAATACGTTGAGATCGCTCGAATGGCTGCGGCCTGTTCTATTTTTGCTTGCGTTGCTGGTGGCCTGGCAGCTGGCGGTATTCCTGCATCCGCATCAATTGATGCCCGGCCCCTGGAAGACGGCCCACGGTATCGCCGACCTGTTTCCGCACGGACTGATTGCGAGATACGTTGTTGCCTCCGTGTTCCGCGTTACGTGGGGGTTCTTTCTGGCTGTGCTGGTGGCGATCCCGCTGGGTCTTGTCATCGGCTGGTGTCAGCGGTTCGAACTGGCGGTCAATCCCATCCTCCAGATTCTGCGGCCGATCTCCCCGCTGGCATGGATTCCGATCGCCATTCTCTGGTTTGGTGTCGGCGACATGGCGGCGATCTTTCTCATCTTCATAGGGTGTTTTCTGCCTCTATTACTGGCCGTGATTGACGCAGTGCGCGCGGTGCCGGCTGTCTATATCAACGCCGGCCGCAATTTCGGCCTGAAGCCGGTTGCGTTGATGCGCCGCGTTTTGTATCCCGCCATTGTGCCGCGCCTGATGACCGGTCTTCGCATTACGCTGGGTATTGCGTGGCTGGTGGTCGTCGCGGCGGAGATGATCGCCGTAAACTCCGGCCTGGGATTTTTGATTGTGGACGCCCGCAACGCAGGCAACCGGTATGACCTGGTGGTCGCCGGCATGGTCATCATCGGCGTGGTTGGATTGCTGCTGGACTATGGGGTGCGGTCCCTGGAACGCACAAGTTCGCTTCGCTGGGGCTTTGAGGAGAAACGATGATCCGAGCTTCGGCCGATTCCTTCACCGGAGATGCAATGCCCAGGGCCAGCGCCGCCGGAAAGCTGCGCGTTGAGAACCTTGGGGTTGCCTTTCAGCGGGAAGGTGCGACGCTGCCCGTGCTGGATGACGTCAACCTGTCGGTTCGCGATGGTGAATTTGTGTGCCTGCTCGGGCCCTCTGGATGTGGCAAATCCACACTGCTGAACGCCATGGCCGGGTTTTTGCAGCCAACCAGCGGACAGGTTCTGGTGGATGGCGAGGTCGTGCGCGGTCCCGATCCGCGGCGCATCTTCGTGTTTCAGGAGCGCGGCGTGTTCCCGTGGCTCACCGTGGCCGGCAATATCGGATTCGGCCTGGGTAAACTGTCGCGCGAAGAGCGGGCAAAGCGTGTGCAGCATTATGTGCAGATGGTTGGCCTGCAGGGTTTTGAAAAATCGTATCCCCATGAATTATCCGGAGGTATGAAGCAGCGGGTAGAGGTGGCGCGTGCGCTCGCGGTGAATCCCGATGTCCTGTTTCTCGACGAGCCGTTTGGCGCGCTGGACTCGATTACGCGAATGGTCATGCGCAGTGAGCTGCTGCGAATCTGGGAGGCAGAGCGGAAGACGATCCTGTTTGTGACCCACGACATCGATGAGGCAGTGCAGTTGGCTGATCGCGTGGTGGTCATAAGCGCGCGGCCGGGCCGCATCCAGCAGATCGTAGACGTCGATTTGCAGCATCCCAGGGACATCAGCTCTCCGCGTTATCTGAAGCTGCGTGACGGCATCCTCAGCCAGATCGGGCTGGCCCACCGCATATGACGCCGGCCAGCAGAATCCATCCGGTCGAACGATGGCTGTGGCCCATCCTGGCTACGGCGGTATTTCTCCTCCTGTGGCACTATGCGGTGCTGTGGTCTGGCACTCGCATCTTTCCTTCGCCGCGGGAGGTGGAACTGGGGCTGAGCCAGCTCACCCATCGCGGTGTTCTCTATCGTGACATCGTGGATTCGCTACGGCGCGTTGCCATCGGCTATCTGGCGGCTGTCGGAGCGGGCATTCCTCTGGGCCTGCTGCTGGGCTGGTATCCTGCTGCCGAGCAAACCGTCAACCCGGCCATACAGCTTCTGCGGCCCATCAGTCCGATTGCGTGGATTCCCGTGGCTATCTTGTTCTTCGGCGTTGGGGATGACGCGGCGATCTTCCTGGTCTTTCTCGGCGCGTTTTTTCCCATCGTGATCACGTGCGTGGACGCGGTGTCGAACGTTCCGTTGATTTATCGCCGCGCCGGCAGCAATTTCGGCCTGACAGCTCCGCAGGTGCTGGCGCGGGTGGTGTTTCCCGCGGCGCTGCCGCAGATTCTTGTTGGGCTTCGCATTGCGCTGGGCATCGGCTGGCTGGTCGTGGTGGCCGGTGAGATGATTGCGGTGAATTCAGGCCTGGGCTATCTGATCATCGATTCGCGAAATTCCGGAAAGCGTTATGACCTGGTCGTCGGCGCCATGCTGCTGATTGGCATCATCGGTCTGGCGCTGGATGCTGTGTTCCGCCGGCTGGAATCGATCAAGCCCGTCCGCTGGGGGTTCCGCCATGAGTCATAACGCGCCATCTGGCGTCCGCGCCTGGAGCCTGAAGAGCAAGGTGATTGTCATCGTCATCGCCTGGCTCGTTATCGTCTCCGGCCTGCATAGCTGGTTGAACGTCAACTGGACCGCGGTGCTGAACGACTATCTTCCGGTGCAGAAGCGCAAGATCGTCGTGGGCTACATTCCTGTGACCTGTCAGTTGACATGTCCGGTGACGGATTACATCTCCAAATATTCTGATAGCGGGGAAACGTATCTGCCGCGCATGTTTCAAGGGTTTCCGGAGTTGAAGGAAGCCATCATCGCCAACAAGATTCAGGCAGCGTTTATTGTCGCGCCCATGGCGATCGCGCTGGCAGCGCAGGGCGTGCCCATCAAGGTGGTCTATCTGGGCCACCGGAACGGCAGCGCGGTTGTCGTACGCAAGGATGGCCCAATCCACAACTTCGGGCAGCTCCGCGGCAAGACCATCGCCATTCCCAGCCGATTTTCCGATGAGCGGCTGTTGCTTTTCCGCGCGATGCAGGCTTACGGCATGCCGCCGGACTCGGTCAAGATGGTGGAGATGGCGCCCCCAGATGTCTCTGGAGCACTCGAAGCCGGTGCGATCGATGCGTTCGTGATGGGCGAGCCGTTCCCTTCGCAGGCGGAGATGGGCGGGTACGGCCGCATTCTGTTCTATGCCGATAAATACTGGCCCAACTACATGTCCTGCATTCTGATCGCGCGGGAAGATCTGATCCAGAAGCGGCCGGAGGCGGTGCAGGTTTTGGTCGATGGCATCGCGCGCTCTGGCCTGTGGCTGGATACCAGCCGGCCGCATCGCGTGGATGCTGCCGATTTTGTCGGGCGCTACTACTACCACCAGAAGCCTGAACTGCTGCGCTGGGCGCTCACCAAGCCAATGTCGCGCATTCGCTACAACGCGCTCGAGCCGCAGAAGGCGGACTTTGACGAGGTGCGCGACATGATGATCGCGACCGGCGTGTTGAAGAAAAAAATTCCCTTCAGCGCGTATACAGATTTGCAGTTTGCCGACCACGCCACAATTGCCACGCCGTGGAAATATGAGCCGGGCGACGCGGTCGCGCGGTAGGTTCCAGACAGGAGAAGGGACAATGATCCGTCGTCAATTTCTAAAGCTCGCCTCCCTCGCCAGTGCTACCGGGCTGGCCTCTGTCGGGGCGGTGGAGGCCCTGCGCGTCGAGCCGAAACTTGCGTCCGGCGGCAACCTCAGGGAGATCACCTGGCACGTGCACGGCTTTACCTGCGTCACCTGCGCGGTGGGGCTTGAGACGATGCTCGGGCGTATGCCCGGGGTTGCGTCGGTTCACGCGACGTATCCGCAGGGAGTCGTACAGATTGCGTACGATCCGGCACAGACCAGTGAAGATACTCTGCGAACAGCCATCGCCGATCTGGGCTTCCGGGTGTAAGGCGACGCCTTCCCCTCATCGCGGCGACGCAAGTGTTCGCCACTCTCTGACAAGTCGACAGCAGAAAGGAAAAAGCTGTGCATTCCAACTGGTCCGAACTGGCGGCTTCGCTCGCCGCAAATCTTCAATTGACGCAACCTGCCATTGCGGTGGCATTCGTCAAAGATCCGCCAGCCAGCCTGGCGGCGTATCCCGGCAAAGTGCCCGCAGGCTGCAGCTTCTGGCAAAAAGCGGCCGCCGGCGCTTTCTATACCGCGCCCGCCGACCACGCGTTGTGCGCTGTCGGCAGTTTTACGCATAACCTGCCTCTGTCTGCTGCAGAGACCGGCGAGCTGCAGGAGTGCCTGACGATCTTCGACAGCCTGGGCTACGTCCAACCGGCCGATGTGCCGATGATTCCAGTGCTTGAGCGACGGCCCGAATATATCGTGTATGCTCCGCTGGCAGAGACGCCCGTGCCGCCGGACGTCGTTCTGCTCTTCAGCGATGCCAGTCAGGCGCTGTTTGTGAGCGAAGCCGTTCAGCAGGTTGAGAAGCAGGTTCCTCCTGCGATGGGGCGGCCGGCGTGCGCGGTGGTCTCCCAGGTCGCCAATACCGGGAAGGCTGCGTTAAGCCTCGGCTGTTGCGGGGCGCGCGCGTATGTTGAAACGTTCGCGCCAAGCCTTGTTCTTTCGGCGCTCCCGGGTGCGAACCTCGCGGCGTACGTGGAGCGACTCGAGGTGCTTGCAGCGGCCAACGCCACGTTAAGAAAGTTCCATGAGCGGCGCGCACGCCAGGTTGCCGAAGGAGCCGCTCCGACCGTTCAGCAGACGCTCGTGGCGATCAGCAGGTAGAGCGTTTGGATGTTGTGCCTGCGCAGGGGCGAAGGTCTCAATATCCGGCGGCTTTTCCGTAGCTATGCCGATGGTCGTGGCCGCCTTCAAGCTCGCCGGTCTTTGGGTTGACGGCGATGCACTCCGCATCGCTCCAGTAGGGCTGATCGGCGGCGACGGTGTAGCCCATGGTGCGTAGGGAGGCTGCGGTGGACGCTGGAAAACCGCGCTCCAGGTATAAGACATCCGGCAGGTATTGATGATGAAAGCGCGGCGCATCCACGGCCTGCTGGATGTTCAGTCCACCCTCCGCAACGCTCAGGAAGACATTGGCGACGGTTGTGGTGATGCGAGGTCCGCCCGGCGAACCCAGTACCATGGCCAGCCTTCCGTTCCGCAGCACGATGGTCGGCGTCATGGCGGAGAGTGGCCGCTTGCGTGGCGCAATGGCATTCGCCGGGCCCTGAAGCAGTCCGTACATGTTGGGTGCGCCCTGCTTTGAGGTGAAGTCGTCCATCTCGTCATTCAGCAAGAATCCGAGACCAGGAACGGTCACGCCCGAACCAAAGCCGTTATTCAGCGTTGTGGTCACAGAGACGGCGTTCCCCGCAGCGTCCACGATGGAGTAGTGCGTGGTCTGGTTAGAAATGTGATGCGGGGGCACTGCAGCCGGTGGCGGCGGCAGAAAACCTGACGGTCGCTGCAGCGTGGCGGACGGCGTCGCGTGGTCCTTCTGGATGCTGGCGCGCCAGGCAGCGGCATATTGCAGGCTCAGCATCTGCCGTGCGGGAATCTGCGTAAAGTCCGGATCGCCGAGATATTGCGCCCGGTCCATAAACGCGCGACGGAACGCCTCGGTGATGTAGTGAATCTCTGAAGGCGTGCGGTCGTGCATTGCAGCAAGATCGTACGGTTGAAGAATATTGAGAGTTTCCAGCAGCCCCAAGCCTCCGGCAGAGGGCGGCGGCGCGCTCAAAATGGTATAGCCGCGATAGCTCCCGCGCAGCGGCATGCGGTCATGCACGCGATATGCGGCCAGATCGTGCGCGGTGATCAGGCCTCCGCCAGCGGCTGACGCCGCAGCAATTTGCCGGGCCATTCTGCCCGTGTAGAACGACTCTGGATGGATTGCGATGCGCTGCAGGGTGAGCGCCAGTTCCGGCTGACGGAATCGCTCGCCGGGCTGGTAATAGCGGCCGTTCCGCTGAAAAATTCTGCGCGATTCGGGGAACTTACCGAGCAGCGGATTCTGCAGCTCCCGCGCTTCAGCGGGCAGCAGGACGAAGCCGTCGCGCGCCAACTGGATCGCCGGCTGCATGACGCGAGCCAGGCCAAGCCTGCCCCAGCGCCGCTCGGCTTCCACCATACCGGCAACTGATCCCGGAACGCCCGCGCTGCGCCAGCCCACAGTGGAGGCGCCGGGGATTACGTTGCCGTGCGCGTCCAGATACATGTTGGCTGTCGCCGCGCCGGGTGCTTCCTCGCGATAGTCGAGAAAGTGCGCGTCGCCATTGTGCATGCGGAGCAGCATGAAGCCGCCGCCGCCCAGGTTGCCCGCCGCCGGATGCACGACCGCCAGCGCAAAGCCGACCGCGACGGCAGCATCGACCGCGTTACCACCCTCCCGCAGCACGGCGACACCCGCATCGGTGGCGTTATGCTCGACGGTCACCACCATGGCATGGCGCGCCCGCACCGGCTGCTCCGCCACGTAGTCGATGCCGGTGTTGGGTGTCTGGGCGCGCAGCGCGGTTCCGGTGCCAATAGAAAGCACGGCCAGTGTGAGCCCTGCGGTGCGCAGCCTGTTCATCGGGCCGCCTGGTGTACGGCGTGCATCATTTTCTGAATCTCGGGATTGGCCATGAAGCTCCTCCAGATCATGCCGGTGCGATAGTTTTCGATCATCACCACCATCGGCGCCTGGTTGAGCCCCATGGTAATGCCGGAGTACCAGTTCTCCTGCTGGTTAAAGGCATCGCGAAAACCGTAAATGCTCCAGAGCTGCGCTCCCAGGTCACGGTAATAATGTTTCAGCGCCAGCATGGAGTCCTGCGGCGTGTAGGCGAAGGACGCGATGGCGCCCGTCGGCGCTATGGTGCCGTCGTCGGTAAGAAACGGCTTGTACTCTCGGTAGCCGTGCGGCCCGTCGACCGCCGTCAGTCCCCACGTGTCCGCGCCATAGCCCTTCCAGTGAAAC
>JAJXUS010000447.1 GCA_021782675.1 Acidobacteriota bacterium | reverse complement strand
CCTCCGCCGCAACCGGCCACACGTGATGGGATCGCTTTACTGGCAGTTGAACGACTGCTGGCCGGTCGCTTCCTGGTCCAGCATTGACTACTACGGACGCTGGAAGGCGTTGCAATACTACGCACGCCGTTTCTACCAGGACGAACTGGTGAGCCCGCATGTGCGTGCCGGACGCATCGAAGTTTCCGTGATCTCCGATCGCACAACGCCGCTACCCGGCAAGGTCCGGGTGGAGCTTATGGACTTCCACGGCAAGGTGCTGGCGCATCAGAACATACCGGTAACGCTGCAGCCGCTCTCCGCCAAGCAGGTGTGGGCGGAGGATCAATCGGACTTTCTCGCGGGGGCTGACCCGGCGACAGTGTTTCTGCATACAGAGCTGGTGATTCGCGGGGAAACCCTCAGCCAGCCCATCTCGGAAAATAATCTGTACTTTCTGCCGTACAAAGATTTGCATCTGCCCGCGGCTACGGTGCATGCGCACTGGACCACAACCGGCGGCCATCCAGCGGTCGTGCTCACCTCCGCAACGCTGGCGCGCGATGTGTATCTGCAGGGCGCGCCGGTGGACAACCGCCCGTCGGACAACTTCTTTGACCTGTTGCCGAACCAGCCGCGCACCATCACGTTCGCGCACGGCGATGCGGCTTCTCTGACAGCCGCGATCCATATCCAATCGCTGACAGATGCGTTCAGTCCCGACGGCGTGCCGTCGCCCGCGGCAGCAACAAAAAGTGGATCGATGTGAAAGGGACACGAAGAAATGGCTGAAGCTTTGCTGCTTGGTATCGACGTTGGGACTGGAGGCACGCGCGCTGTGCTGGTGAACCGCGCGGGCCGCGTCGTCGCCTCCCACGCCACGGAACACGCGCCGATCCACTCGGAACATCCGGGCTGGGCCGAGCAGGACCCTGAGGATTGGTGGCGCGCGGCGCAGGCTTCCATCCATGCGGTGCTGGCCACCGGCGTTGCGCGGGTGGGCGCCGTCGCGGCCATTGGACTGACCGGACAGATGCACGGCGCTGTGCTGCTGGATGCCAGCGGCGATGTGCTGCGGCCGTCGCTCATCTGGTGCGACCTGCGCAGCACCGCGCAGTGCGACTGGCTGAACCAGGCGCTCGGCGCAGAGAAGATTCTGGCGTACACAGCCAACCCCGCGCTGCCCAACTTTACGCTGACCAAGCTGCTGTGGGTGAAGCAACAGGAGCCGCAGATCTTTGCGCGCATCGCACACGTGTTGTGCCCCAAGGACTACATCCGCTACCGGCTGAGCGGCGCATTCGCAATCGATGTGCAGGAGGCCTCCGGCACACTGATGCTCGATGTCGCCCACCGCACATGGTCGCAGCCGATGCTGGACGCAACAGGCGTCCGCCGGGAGTGGTTGCCCGAGTTATATGAGTCGCCGGAGGTCTGCGCGCACGTCAGTCCGGCAGCAGCGCAGGCTACGGGACTGGTTGCCGGTACGCCAATTGTGGCCGGCGCGGGCGATCAGGGCGCGGGCGCGGTCGGGCTGGGCATACTTGCGCCCGGCTCGGTCAGCGCCATCATCGGCACCTCCGGCGTGGTGTTTGCGGCGACAGACACACCGACGCTGGACCCACGCGGAAGGCTGCATACCTTTTGCCACGCGGCGCCGGGCCGCTGGCACGTAATGGGCGTAACGCAGGCGGCCGGGCTTTCGCTGCGATGGCTGAAAACCCTGCTGCAGCCGGGTACACCTTCCGGCAGCTATCAGGCTCTGACTGCGCAGGCGGAGACAGTCCCCGCAGGCAGCGAGGGCGTGCTGTGGGCGCCGTATCTTTTTGGGGAGCGCACGCCGCATCTTGATCCTGCGGTACGCGCAGCCTTTGTTGGGCTCGACGCGACGCATGGCCCGGCGCATTTGACGCGAGCGGTGCTGGAGGGCGTGGCCTACAGCTTGCGGGATACTTTGACCCTATTCCAGGAGCTGGGCATCCCGGCGCGCCATATCCGTGTTGGCGGCGGCGGAGCGCGCAGCGCGCTATGGCGGCAGATTCAGGCCGACGTCTACGGTCAGCCGGTGGAGTTTCTGGCCGCGGAGGAAGGTGTTGCGTTTGGCGCCGCGCTGCTGGCCGGCGTGGGCGCGGGCTTCTGGCCGGATGTCGATGCGGCATGCGCATCTGCGATTGAGGTGGCGGGACGGATGCAACCGAACCCGCAGGCAACGCAGATTTACGACCGGGAGTATCTTCGCTATCGGCGACTGTACCCCGCGCTGGCATCCCTGCGCGAAGGCCGCACGACTGGTCTGGACGTTTGAACCCTTTGCAAAACGGTGTCCAGTTTCGGACACCGTTTTGCAATCCCGGACAATCGCGCCGGCTCGGACCGGGCTCCAGCCCGAGTAAACCCCTGATTTTGCTGACCTGCCCTCGCGCCTGTCTTTGGCTGCATGCGTGCCATACCTTGTGCGATGGATATCGCACGCCCTGACCTGAAACAGCGCAGACGGAAGCGGCAGATCCTTTTGGGATCGCTGGCAGCCGTGCTGCTGGCCGGAATCACGATCTTCGTTCTGCGGCTGAAGCCCGCCGCCCCGACCGTTGACCGCAACACGATCTGGACGGACACGGTGAAGCGCGGCAACATGCTCCGCCAGGTGCGCGGGCTGGGCACGCTGGTGCCGCGCGAGGACAAAATCCGCTCCATTCCGGCAGAGA
>JAJXUS010000446.1 GCA_021782675.1 Acidobacteriota bacterium | reverse complement strand
GTTTTTTTATTGACCAGCCGGAGAGGATTCAATAGGCCGGGTCACAATACTGATGTTCGTAATGCCGGCCTGCTTGACAGCGTCCATGACCGAGGCGAAGGCGCCAAAGGGAACTTTTTGATCGGCGCGCAGATAAATCACCCGGTTCGCCGGGGCGGTGCGACCGTCTTTCTGCAATAGCAATTGCGGCAGCTCATTTACGTTGACCGGCTTGTCATCGAGATAGACGCGCTGCTCGCTGTCGATGGTCACCACGGTGCGTTGCTGCGTAATCTGCTTGACAGTGCGGGTGCGGGGAACGGCGACCTGGATGCCGGACTGCAGTACCGGCGCAGTGATCATAAAAATGACGAGCAGCACCAGCACCACATCCACCAACGGGGTAATGTTGATGTCGGACAGCGCGGTTTGCGTTGCGCCATTCTTAGCGGTGTAAGCCACGCGGTACCTCCCGCTGGCGCGCGAATTCCTCGGCCGTGGGCGCCGGCATGGCATTCAATTCTTCAATGGTGTTCAGCAGCTCGCGGCCAAAGTCATCGAGGCGCGCGCCCAGCTCGCGCAGCCGGCTGGTCAGCTGGTTGTAGCCCATGACGGCAGGAACAGCGACAAAGATACCGGCGGCCGTGGTGATCAATGCTTCTGAAATTCCGGGAGCGACGGCGCGCAGTGTCGCACCGCCAGAAGTTCCCAGGCCGTGGAAGGCATCGACGATTCCCATGATGGTTCCAAACAGGCCGATAAACGTAGCAACATTGCCGATGGTAGCCAGCCAGGTCATGCGGTTTTCCATCACAGTGAGCGCTTCGCTGGCAGCGGTCTGCGCAGTGCGCTCCAGCGCCTTCATACTGCGCACTTCGCCGGAGGCTTCCATCTGGTGCCGGTACTCTTCATAGGTGTCTTCAAACACCTGCACCAGCGGACTCGGCTTGAACTGTTCGCTGACCGCGGCGACATCCTGCAGACGGTCCGCCTTTTGAAAGGCGCGCAGGAATCGCTTGCTTTGCGTACCCGCCCTGCGGAAGGCCGACCACTTACCCAGGATGATGCTCCACGACTGCAGGCTGGCGATCAACAGGATCACGAGCACAGCGATGGCGACCGGGCCCAGGTTGTGCCACATGTCAGTCAGGGCGCTGCCACTGACCGGCGGCGCAGCCTGCGTCGCGTCGGTCGCGTCGGCGGTCTGATAGATGAAAATAAGTAGGGCGGACAATGCATTCATAGCTAGTTTGAGTGTACTGGGGCTTTCCGATTGCTCCAAGTCGCGATCTGGGTTCGTGGCAGTGTAAATCGATTGCAAATCGATTCATGGTATGCTGCGCTCGAAGCGGTCTCATCCTTTGGAATCCACCAAAACGCGGATGCGACAGCTTCTTGAATCCGGAGTGCCATGCTGCTGGAACTACGCGCGGAAAATTACATCGTGGTCGACAACGTAACCGTTGCGTTTGGTCCCGGCCTGAATCTTCTGACCGGCGAAACCGGCGCAGGCAAGTCCATCCTGATTGACGCGCTAGGGCTCCTCCTGGGCGAAAAAGCTTCCGCGGAAATTGTTCGTCACGGAGCGGAACGTGCCCTGGTCGCGTGCGTCTTTGAGGCGACGCCGGGCGCGCTCGAAATTCTCGATGCCAACGGATTAGATGCAGCCGGAGAGGAAATCATTCTGCGCCGGGAAGTCACGGCGGCCGGCAAGGCGCGCGTCTTCGTCAACAACCAGCCCGCAACGGTCAGCGTGCTGAAGGCTTTAGCTCCGGAGCTGGCGCTGGTCCACGCACAGAGCGATTCTTTGGGGGCGTTCGATCAGGCGCAGCAGCGCAGTTTGCTGGATCGTAGCGCTGCGATTTCTGAAGAGGCGGTACACGAAGCATTCTCGCGATGGTCGCAGTTGCGCGGCAAGCTGGCGGCCATGCAAACCGACGAGCAGGATCGGTTGCGGATGGCGGATCTGTGGCGCTTTCAGGCAAAAGAAATCAACCAGGCGCAACTGGAAGCCGGCGAAGAGGAAGCGCTGCTGGCGGAAAAGCGCGTGTTGGCGAATGCGGAGAAACTCTACACCGCCGCGCTGGGTGCGCACGATGTTTTGTATGAGTCTGCGGCATCGGCAGAAGTGGCGCTGCGTGCCGGCCTGAAGCAGATGGAAGAGCTGCTGCGCTATGACATGCGCTGGGAAGAGGCGGTGCAGCAGCTCATTGCGGCGCGCGCGACCGTGGGCGATCTGGCGGAGCAGGCGAGGGAATTCGCGGAGAAGATTCAGGCATCCCCGGAGCGACTGGAGGAAATCGAAGACCGGCTGGCGTTGATCGATCGACTGAAACGCAAGTACGGAGCGAGCGTCGCTGAGGTAATCGCGTACGGGGAGCAGGTGCAGGGCAAGCTGGATGAAATTGAAAATCGCGATCAACTGCTGGCCGATTTGGCTGCCGAATTAGAGAAGGCCGCTGAGGGATATAAGGCTGCGGCGGAGGCGTTGACGGCACAGAGAAGCTCTGCGGCCAAGCGCCTGATGAAACGCGCGGAAGGCGAGATCAATCAGCTGGCGATGAAGGCGCAGTTTCAAATTGCGGTGACGCCCCAGCGCGAAGAGTCGGCGTGGAGCGGGCATGGCTGGGACACGGTGGAGTATCGCATCGCGACCAATCCTGGCGAACCGCTAAAGCCGCTCGACAAGATTGCGTCCGGGGGAGAGATGTCGCGCGTGCTGCTGGCG
>JAJXUS010000445.1 GCA_021782675.1 Acidobacteriota bacterium | reverse complement strand
TATCTGGCGCAGTCGCAGGATTGCTATTTCCTAAATTCCCGGTGGTGATCATCGAATGAGACGGCGAGTAGTTCGGGCAGTGGGATTTCTGGCAGCCGTTGGCGGCTGTCTGACGGCAGCCGCACAGACGCCCTCGGGCATGACCGCGCAACAGCACCTGGCGCAGCTTGACCAGGCGGTCGCCAACGCCCAGATGTCCGCCGATAACGGCTGGATGCTGGTCTCGGCCGCGCTGGTGCTGATGATGACCATCCCCGGCCTGGCGCTTTTTTATGGCGGACTGGTGCGCAAAAAGAACGTCCTGAGCACCATGATGCACAGCTTTGCCATGGCGGGTATCGTCTCCGTTGTCTGGGCGTTTGTGGGTTACAGCCTGTGCTTCGGGTCCGGGACGAGTTTTATCGGGGGTCTGCACCACATCTTTCTGCGCGGCGTGGGCAGTGCGCCGGACCCCGCGTATGCGGCCACCATTCCGCAGGCGACCTTCATGATTTATCAACTGATGTTCGCCATCATCACGCCTGCCCTCATCTCGGGCGCGTTTGCTGAGCGCATGAAATTCAGCGCCATGGCGTTGTTTTCGCTGCTATGGTCGCTGCTGGTCTACGCCCCCATGGCGCACATGGTCTGGGGGAAGGGCGGTCTGCTCAACGCTTCGCTCGGCGGCCGCATTCCGACGCTGGACTTTGCGGGCGGCACCGTCGTGCACATCACCTCCGGCGTCTCCGCGCTGGTGTGCGCGCTGTATCTGGGCAAGCGGCTGAATTACCCGAAAGAGCCGATGCCGCCGCATAGCGTCGCGCTCAGCTTTATCGGTGCCGGCCTGCTGTGGGTGGGCTGGTTCGGATTTAATGCGGGCAGTGCGCTCTCCGCCGGGACGCTGGCGACCAGCGCCTTTGTCGCCACACACTTTGGCGCGGCCGCCGCAGCCATCGGCTGGAGTTTGGCGGAGTGGATTCGCAACGGCAAGCCGAGCGCCCTGGGCGCAATCTCCGGCGCCGTCGCCGGGCTGGTGGCCATTACTCCGGCGGCAGGATTTGTCGGCCCCATGTCGGCCCTGGCGATTGGATTTCTTGCCGGTATTTTCTGCTACTTCATGGTCGTGAAGGTGAAGCACTGGTTCGGCTATGACGACTCGCTGGACGCGTTCGGCGTGCATGGTGCCGGTGGAACGCTGGGAGCGATTCTGACCGGCATCTTCGCCACCAGCGCGGTCAATCCGATCTTTAAGGACGCGCAGGGGCACGCGCTGCCCGTGGGCTGGCTGGATGGCAACTGGATGCAGGTCCCGCGTCAGCTCGGCGGCATCGCCATCGCGTGGACCGTCTCAATCGTCGGCACGCTGATTCTGCTGAAGGTTGTGGATCTGCTGGTGGGTCTGCGCGTCAGCGAATCGCATGAGGCGGAAGGTCTGGATCTGACTCAGCACGGCGAAGAAGGCTACGACTGGGAAATTGCCGCTTCCTAGCCGGAACGCTGGTAAGGTGAAGCTGAGAGCCGCCGCCGTTCGGCGCTTCCGGCTGGCAGGAGCGAGGACGCACACATGCAGAAGATTGAAGCGGTCATTCAGCCATCGAAACTGGATGCGGTGAAAGAGGCGCTGATTGAGGCCGGTGTCGAAGGCATGACCATTCTGGAAGCCCGCGGACACGGCCGCCAGAAGGGGCACACCGAGTTTTACCGGGGACGCGAGTATTCGGTGGATGTGCTGCCGAAGATCAAGATTGAGGCGGTCGTCCCCGACACCATTGTGGAACGCGCAGTACAGGCGATTCTGAAGGCGGCTGGAACCGGCAAGATCGGCGACGGGAAGATTTTTATCTCTCGCATCGATGAGGCCATTCGCATTCGCAATGACGAGCGCGGAGAGGCCGCGCTGTAACGTTCAGGAGGAATCCGCCCCATGGCATCGCCTGTGCAGAACAACGCCCCCATCGCCGTGCTGCGGCAGGAACTGGAGCGAGAGAGCGATGTGCTGCGCGACCGTTTTTTTGCAGATCAGGACGGCGAATCGCTGGTGCGCGACCGCTCCGCGCTGATCGACAGTCTGATCGAAAAACTGTGGCTCGAAAATATCGCGCCGGAGGAATACAGCCCTTCCGGCCTGACGCTGGCCGCAATCGGGGGCTACGGCCGCCATCAGCTTTTTCCCTATTCCGACATTGACTTGCTGTTTGTGTGCGCGCAGCCCGAGGTTGAACAGGAACATCGCGCCGCGATTCGCCGCCTATGCCAGAACCTCTGGGACATTGGTCTGCGGGTCAGCGCTACCACCCGCACGGTCGAAGAGTGCGAAAAACTGTCCGAGGACAACCCGGAGTTCACGCTATCGTTGCTGGATCGCCGCTATATCGCAGGCGACTACGCACTGTTTCAACGGCTGGACGGCGAGCGAATCCCGGATCTGATCGCCCGTCGCCGACCGGCGCTGCTGCTGGTGATCGGCCGGCTGGTGCAGGCACGGCATGCCCGGTACCAGCACACGCTGTTTCATCTGGAACCTAACGTAAAAGATGGCCCCGGCGGCCTGCGCGATTTTCAGGCCTGCGCGTGGCTGCGGCGGCTGACGCCGGAGGCTGCCGATGCGGCTGGCGGCGGCTACGCCAGCCATTTGCTGCTGGAGCGGCGGGACGAGTCCGAGGCCGCGCTCCGTTTTCTTGCCACCGTGCGCGCTCATCTGCACTTCCGCCAGCGGCGCGACGACAATG
>JAJXUS010000018.1 GCA_021782675.1 Acidobacteriota bacterium | reverse complement strand
TGAACTGCTGGCTGTCGCACACCTCGGTGATTGCGGCCAGGATCTCTTCCCGCAATCCGGCATATTGGCGGCGGAAATCCACCATGGGGACCGGGGTCCGGTGGTCTGCGTCGCGGGAGGCTGACTGGGGTTCCTTCGGCACATCCCAGCCTAGCATTTGCCCGCGTTTGGCCCATCGCAGGGCTTGCCGTCAGGTGCAACTCCTGCATCCTATTGCAGGAAGTCCTCGGGTTGCAGCGTGGACGGTAATTTGGGCCTCCCTGGCGCGGGTTGGCCAGTTTCCTGGTTTTCATAGACAATACTGGCACGGTGCGCAGTATCGTGTTTTAGGCCGCGGGCCGGATCATCTGATGTATTTGCGCCGGGGAAATGCCGTCCCGGCAGTAGGTTTCGTGAAATTTGCTGGATGGAAATAAGGAGACAAAATGGAGAGCAAGACAGCACAAAACATTCAGGACACTTTTTTGAACACTGTCCGCAAGGACAAATCCCAAATCACAATCTACCTGGTTAGCGGTGTCAAGCTCACGGGTCGCATCCGGTCCTTCGATAAATACTCCGTTCTGCTTGAGAACAACAGCCAGGAGCAACTGATCTTCAAGCACGCAATCTCAACGGTCGTAAGCGGGAAGCCGGTACTCATCGGAGAGCATCGACATGGTGCTCAGGCCGCTATGCACGGTTCCGGACCGCAGGCGCCGTCGCATTCCAGCGTGGCCTCCGCCGGCTCCAGCTATCCGGCGCCGGTGGCGCATCCGGTCTCCACCGCCTCGTAACCCTTCTACCGCTTTATTTCGACGCCTCGATCCGCCGGCCCGTGTGTTTCCCGGGTCCGCGGATTGGCTGAGGGCTTCTTTCATTCCGTTGCCGCAGTCGAACTACCCAGCGCGCGCTGTAGCAGGCGGCGAATCTCTTCCTTTTCATCCGTCTCCAGTTTCAGAATGGCAAAGCCCGTCGGCCACATGCCGCCCTCATCCAGCTTTGCCTCCTCACGTCGCACCCTTCCTGCCTGCAGCACGTAGCCCGGGCAGAAAGGATTGTTTAAAGCTTATAGCCGATTACGATTTGTGATTGGACTTGTCGCGGCTGGAGGGTCAGCATATTTTCAGTATGCAAATCCTGCCGACCAATCCTACCCGCCCGTCTGGCGGCCATCGTCCGGTAAGCCCGGTACAGAAAATTTTCGTTCTGGGGCTCCTGATGCTGGGAACGATTGTGGTTTTCCTGCTTCTCGGTACGCAGTCGAAATCCCCTCTGCCTGCCGGACGTTCGCGCGCGGCTGCCTCGCCTGCTCTGCGTGCAGGAGAAGCCAGCCGATGAGCCCGTCCGGCGACCGGGGTCGCGTTCCGGTCGCAACCGGGCTGGTCCGGGCGCACGGCTACGCATCGTTCGCCGGTCTGCTGCTTTCCGCCCTCTTCGGACTCCTGGTCTCAATGAAATTTCATGCGCCGGCGTTTCTGTCCGGTCACGCATGGGACACGTGGGGCCGTCTGCGCTACGACCATACGCAAGGCATTCTGTATGCCTGGCTGGGCAATGCCTTCATCGCGTTCATCTACTATGCAGTGCCATTTTTGACGCGGCGGCCAATCGCCAGTGAACGCCTGGGCTGGGCGCTTTTTGTTCTTTACAACATCGTTGCAGTGTTGGGTGGATGGTCGCTTGTGCTCGGCGGCGTGTTGCAGCCGCTCGAATGGGCAGAGTTTCCCCTGGTCATCGCATCTGTCATCGAGCTATGTTTCGCTCTGTTGATCGTGCAGGTCGCCGGCCCTTTCTTAAAGTGCGGGGCGGCGGAGCTTTATGTTTCGGGCTGGTACATCCTCGGTGGTCTTACGTTCACGTTTCTGGCGTATCCGCTGGGCAACATTGTGCCCCATGCGTTGCCCGGGGCCATGGGCGCGGCCTTCAGCGGTTTATGGATTCACGATGCCGTCGGCCTTTTTGTTACACCGCTCGCGGTTGCCATCGAGTACTACGTCATCTCCGCCGTTACACGAAAGCCGATCTACAGCCATTTTTACTCGATGGTCGGCTTCTGGTTGCTGTTTCTCGTCTATCCGCTCAACGGAATTCATCACTATATTTACTCGTCTCTGCCGATGGCGGCGCAGCATGTCTCTGAGGCGGCCTCCGTTTATCAGGGGATTGACGTCATCATCGTCGTGGCCAATCTGCTGCTGTCGATCGGACTGGCGACCGAGAGCCGCGTGCTGCGCGACGTCCCGCTGCGCTTTGTCTGGACCAGCATTGTTCTTTACCTGATCGTCAGCCTGCAGGGGTCTGCGCAGGCGGTCATGAGCTTCAGCCGGTTCATCCACTTCACAGACTGGGTGATCGGCCACTCCCACCTGGCCATGATCGGTTTTGCATCGTTCGCCGCCATGGGCGGGGTGGCGCACATCTGGCAGCGATTGCCCGGCGTTCGATTCAATCCCAGGGCGCTGCGCTGGTCCTACTGGCTGCTGGTCGTGGGACTGATGGGGATGGTATGCGACCTTTCGGCAGCGGGCGTGGTGCAGGGCACCCTCTGGCAACTGCATGTTCCGTGGATGGAGTCCGTCCGCGCATCGCGCCCCTACTGGATTCTGCGCACACTCAGCGGCATCATCCTGCTGGCCGGGTTTCTGGCCTTCGGTCTAAGCCTGCTGACGGGCCGAGAAAATCCAGAAGGATTTCCTGGAGTCACCGCAGAGACTACGCGGGAGCAGATGCCGCGCCCCCACTCCGGCGGACTGACCACCGTATATGCGGCCACCTTCGGCGCGGGCGTTCTTTTCTTTGTTCTCTCATTTTTGCTGTTGGGTGTATTCCCCGCCATCCGGCTGCACGCCGAAATCCAGCGGCAGACGCCGCCCAACGCTCATCTCGCCCTGAATGCCTCAGAGTTGCGCGGGGAAAAACTCTACGGGCAGGATGGCTGCGCCTATTGCCACACGCTGCAGGTGCGGTTCCTGCCTGCGGATGAGTGGCGCTTCGGGCCGCCGACCGAGGCCTGGGAGACGCACCAGGAATATCCCCAGATGTGGGGAACCCGGCGCATCGGGCCCGATCTGGCGCGGGAAGCCGGGAAGCGCCCCGAAGACTGGCAGCTTGTGCATCTCTACAATCCGCGCTATGTGGTGCCCGGCTCCGTGATGCCCGCCTATGCGTGGATGTTCGCTGGCTCGCCCGACCGCCCGCGGCAGCAGGCCCTCGATCTTGTGGCGTATCTGAACACGCTTGGCCGCGTACGCGCGGAGAGGATGCCTGCCAGGCCGCAGCCGCCGCCCATGCGGCCCGCGTTGGAGGAACCGGCGTCGGCTTCAAACGCTGAGGGCCGCTCCGTATTCCTGCAGAACTGTTCTGGCTGCCATGGAGTGTCCGGGAATGGGGAGTCTCCCGGCGGCCGGGCGCTGCGGCCTCCGGCGCTTGACCTCACGGGCTATCGACTCCGGCCCGATGCAGTGTGGACGGCCTTGCAGCGCGGCGTTCCCGGCGCTTCCATGCCGTCATGGAATCTCCTTGCAGCCTCGCAGATGCAGGCGGTTGTGGAGTATGTGCTGACGCTTCCCCATACCGCGTCGTTGCGAAATGCCCAGCAGCTTGGGGATGATCCCGCGCTGCTTGACGCCGGCCAGCGCATCTACGTTGCGCACTGCGTGCGGTGTCACGGGCAGGACGGCGGCGGCAACGGACCGGACGCGGAAAGCATGCGGCCCGGCCCGGCAAACTTCCATCAGATGATGCCATCCTACCCGGCGGCCGCTCGCGTCATTCATAATGGAGTGCCGGGAAGCGGAATGCCCGCGTGGCCGCTGTTGACTCCCGCAGAGATGCAGGCGGTCACGCGGTACATCCGGACCTTCTATCGACCGCTGGGGACGCCCGCAACGGGCGACGCCGGTGCTGCTTCCAGCCAAGGTGGCCCGTGACTATCGTTCTCATCGTCGCCGCAACTGTAATTCTGCTGGCTTTGATCTTCTGGCGGGGCCGCTCGCCAGACTTCAAGCGGGAGAGCGAATATCCGAAATTTCGCTTTCTCGAAAATCTCGGGATTTCGGGGCCGCCCCCTGTGGAGCGGCGCGACATCTCCAGCGAGCAACCATCGAGTGCAGTTCCAACACCCTGGGAGGGAACAAAGAATGATTGACCGCAGATCGTTTCTCAGCACGGCTGCAGCCGGCGTCGCCGCCATGGCGGCGATGGCCCCGATCGCCAGCACAACCGAGGCCGAGGCGCAGCTGGTTTACACGACAACCGATTGGAACCCCGCCGACTTCAACCGCGTGCTGCACGATCCTGCGCGCATCAAACAGGCTTATGACGTTGTGCCGATCGGCGGCGGAAAATTTCTGAACAACATCAAGAATTCGCTGAATGGCCTGCACTTCGGGTTTGGAATTCCGGTGAATCAGATCAAGGTCGTGGCCGGCCTGCATGGTCCGGCGAATATGCTCAACTTCGACGACTATGTGTGGAACAAGTATCAGATCGGTGCCTGGCTTGACGTGAAAGACCCCAGGACGGGAAAGCCGGCAACCACGAACATCTTCTATCCCAGCAAGGCCGGCCCGAGCTTGAAATACGCTTCGAACGATCCCGATAGCGAAGATTCGATCTATCAGGACCGGAGCATTCAGGCGCTGCAGCATCGCGGCGTCACCTTTTTAAGCTGTCACACGGCAACGGAGGAGCAGGTCCGGGCGCTGATCCGGCACAACAATCTGAAGCAGCAGCCGGAGACGATTGTCCGCGACATGCTGGCGCATATGATCCCCGGCGCTGTTGTCGTCGCCTCCATGGTGGCGGCGCTGGCGCTGCTGCAGACTGAAGGCCATTACAGCTATTTGAAGGTCTAAGACGCTCCGGCAGGAAAGGCACTTACGATGAGAACGATCCGATACGTAACAGCAATCATGTTGCCGCTTTTTATGGCTGCTGCTGCAAGAGCACAAACGGCCCCGCGGAATTTTCCTCCGTGGAGTGGCGGCGCCAATAATCCTGCGGCCGACAAGGGCTACGTGTTTCAGGTTCCGGACGTTGACAACGTCCCGGACCTGCACGGAAATCCGGCCAATGCCAGGCTGGTGCTGTTTATCGGCGGCAATCAGTTTTTTGTCCTGCCACAGCTTATCGCCGGCTTCGTGCAGCAGCATCCGGAACTGCGCGGCCGCATCTTCTACGAGACGCTGCCACCGGGCATTCTGCGCCGCCAGATGGCGGCGGGCGGAGCGCTGACGCTTGGAAATCTCACGCTGCAGGTGCAGCCGGACGTCTATGAGGCCGGGGCGCGTGTTCTGCGTATGATGGCCGCGAAGCAGCAGGTGACCGGCGTGACGGAATACGCCACCAATACTCTCGCCATCATGGTGCCCGCAGGCAATCCGAAACACATTCGATCGCTCAACGATCTGGGTAAGCCGGGCTTGCGGCTGTCCATGCCCAACCCGCAGTGGGAAGGCGTTGCCAACCAGATTGCGAATTCGCTGCGCAAAGCCGGCGGCGATGTGCTGTACCAGTCTGTTTATAAGAGGAAGGTGTCGGACGGCTCGACGGTGTTGACGGAGATCCATCACCGGCAGACGCCGATGCGCATTATGAGCGGGCAGGCCGACGCCGGCGTCACCTGGGCGTCTGAGGTTGAGTTTCAAAAGAGTATCGGCAACCCGATTGAAGGCGTTGCGATCCCGGTGAGTCAGAACATCACTGCGCTCTACGCCGGCGGAGTCGT
The DNA here is from genome assembly GCA_021782675.1 of Acidobacteriota bacterium. Classification (GTDB taxonomy): domain Bacteria; phylum Acidobacteriota; class Terriglobia; order Terriglobales; family Acidobacteriaceae; genus JAKAUB01. Next base: position 6,920 of record JAJXUS010000018.1, on the reverse strand, counting down.
CAAAGGCGCGCCGCACGCCGCGGCGGCGCGAGCGTGGCTCGCCTACCTGAAGTCCCCCGAAGCGCGGCAGGCGTATCAGCGCTTTGGCTTTGGTCCGGCGCCAGCAGCCACTCATTCGAAGGAGCAATGATGCCAGGCATTCATACGCACCTGTCTGCAACTGCTATCTGCGCTGTATTGCTGATCGCGGGCTGCTCGCATCAGAAGCAGGCCTCTGCGCCACCGCCAAAGCCCACGCCAGCACAGCAGGCGGAGCTCGCGGCCACCGGCAAACTTATCTTTGACCAGACGCCGCAGCACGCTGCCGCATACGTGGGTAGCCAATTGTCGTGCGGCGACTGTCACATCGACAGCGGTAAAGCAGCCTACGCAGCGCCGCTCATTAATATTGCGAATGTCTTTCCTGCGTACACCAAACGCGCCGGCCGGGTAATCTCCCTGCAGGAGCGCATCAACGAGTGCTTTGTCCGCAGCGAGAATGGCAAGCCTCTGCCTGATGACAGCCCGGAGATGGCGGCGATGATGGCGTATCTCGCTTCGCTGTCCAGTGGAGTGAAGGGCCAGGCGTACCCCGAGCGCGGATTTGTGAAGGTCCCGGACCTGAAAGGGAATCCCGCGCGCGGCGAGCGTGTCTACGCGACGCAATGCGCGGTCTGCCACGGCGTCAATGGTGAAGGCGTGCCCCCGGTTCTGCCGCCAGTATGGGGGCCAGGCTCCTACAACGATGGCGCGGGCATGGATCACGTTGAAAAGATGGCGGCCTTTCTGGTGCACAACATGCCACAGAATCATCCTGGCACGCTGAAGCCGCAGGACGCGTTTGACGTCTCGGCCTTCATTGACAGCAAGCCGCGGCCAACCATGAACCCGAAGTACAAAGGCCTTTAGGTTACGAAAGGCCATCGACTGATCGTTGACGTCACCAGAGATTTTTCGCGACATTCCGATACGCGTGGTGTTTTGATTGCGCGAGGACAGATCGACTGTCCTCCAAGGAGAGACCCCATGATTCGCGGATCGATTTTGACTGCAGTTGCAATTGTTGCTCTGAGCGTTTCAGGATTTTCGCAGTCTGCACAAACTGCGCCCCCAGCCCCACCCACCGCGCCGGCGCCGACCGCACGGCCTGCAGCCCCGCCTCCGGGCACTGCCGCGCAGCGCAGCCAGCGCCAGCAGCAGCGCATCGCGCAAGGCGTGCATAGCGGTCAACTTACTGCCGGTGAAACGCGCAATCTTGAAAATCGTGAAGCCAGCGTGAACCGCGAAAAGAGAGCGATGCGCGCGGAGAATGGCGGCCGTCTGTCGGCCAGAGACCGTCGCGCGATCAATCGGCGGCAGAATCGGATCTCCCACTCTATCTATCACGACAAGCATAACGGCGCACGGCGGTAGTTTCCCCACCATGGTCTCCGGGCAGATTCTTTCAGCGTCTGCCCGGAAGCCTGAAAGCAGGACGCGTTCGCCGTTTCTGCTCCCCCTCAGCCCGGTAAATCTTCTGAGCGGCCGCGCTACACTCAAGCATGCGGACGCGATACTCTTCAGCTCTTGTTTTGCGGCGGTGGGTCGCAGCCGCGTGTCTGCTTGGCAGTGCGGCCGGTTCGAGCCTCGCCCAGAGTTTTAAGCCCGGCGACCTGGCGCCGGCGCAGGCCCCCACGACGCTGCAGGGGCGCACCCAGGCGCTCGACCAGATCTTCAGCGACTACTGGCAGGACCAGCTCAAACACAATCCGGAGATGGCCAGCGCTGTTGGCGACAAGCGCTACGACGATCAGCTCTCCGACTACTCTGCCAGCGCCTACGACCAATCGCTGGCGCGTGGCGAGCAGTTTATTGAGCGGCTCGGCGCCATCGATACAACCGGCATGCCCGCGCAGCTCCGCCTCAGCAAAAAGCTGCTGGTGCGCGATCTGGTCGATCAGCAGGAGTCCTCCGTCTGCAAGCCGTGGCAGACGCCGGTCACGCAGGTGAATGGTCCGCAGCTCGACCTGCCGCTACTGGTCGAGACGCTGACGTTTACTAATCCGGAAGATTATGACCATTACCTGGCGCGGCTGAAGCGTGTGCCCGATGTGTTTGAACAGGTGAGCACCGCGATGATGCTGGGCGAGCAGGATGGCCGCAGTGAGCCGCGGTTCCTGATGGAGCAGGTGCTGGCGCAGGTGAACAGTGTGGCCAAAGCGAAGCCCGAGACCACCATCTTCGCGCGGCCCGTCGAAAAATTTCCGGCCTCGATCTCACCCTCTCAGCAAAAGCGGATTCACGACCAGGTGATCGACGCCATCCGCACCCAGGTGCAGCCGTCCTATGCCCGCTTCGCCCGCTTCCTGGCGGCCACCTACATCCCGCATGCGCGCACGCAGCCGGGCATCTGGGCCAACCGCGAGGGCGATGCCTGCTACGCCTATCTGGTGCAGCACTACACCACCACTGATCTGACACCCGCGCAGGTGCATCAGATGGGCCTCGATGATGTCGCGCGCATCCAGCCAAAGCTGATGGCGCTTGTGCATCAACTTGGCGGCAGCGATCTACGCAGCTTTCATCAGCAACTGGTCAATGACCCGAAAGAACACGCGCAGTCAGCCGAGCAGCTTATGAGCCTCTACCGGCATTACGTGGAGCAGATGACTCCGAAACTGCCGCAGCTGGTGACGAAGCTGCCCAAGGCGCCGCTGGTCGTGGTTCCCATGCCGGCCGCGGATTCTGCCGGCCAGGTGCCGGCAGATTATCAGGCCGGTACGCCGGACGGTTCGCGCCCGGGCATGATCCGCGTCAACACCACAGACGCGACCAGCCGCCTGCTGACGCAGGTGGAAGCCATCGCCTATCACGAGGGCGTTCCCGGCCATCATCTGCAAATCTCGCTGGCGCAGGAGATGACCGGCCTGCCAGACTTTCGCCGCTTTGAGGGCTACACGGCCTTCGTGGAAGGCTGGGCGTTCTACAGCGAACAGCTCGGCCTCGAAGTCGGCTTCTACCAGAATCCTTACAGCCGCTATGGCATGCTCGAAAACCAGATGTGGCGCGCCGTGCGCCTGGTGGTCGATACCGGCGTACACCAGGACCACTGGACGCGCGATCAGATGGTGCAGTACTTCCGCGATCACACGGCGATGGACGACATCACCATTCAGGAAGAGGTCGATCGCTATATCGCATGGCCTGGGCAGGCGCTGGCCTACGACGTGGGCCGTCTGAAGATTCTGCAGCTGCGCGCGAAAGCGCAGAAAGCGCTTGGCCCGAAGTTCGACATCCGCACGTTCCATGATGAAATCCTCGACAGCGGTGCGCTGCCGCTCGATGTTCTGGAGCAGCGCGTCGATGCCTGGATCGCAGCGCAGCAGAGCGCGCAGCGGTAAGTGTCCCATTACTTGCAGGAGTTGGAATGACAAAGAAGCAGAAGAACGCGGCACCCGGTCAGCCATCAGAGGGTCCAGTGCCGTCGCGGCTAGCGGTTCTCGGCGCCGGAAAGATGGCCGGCACGCTGCTGCAGGCCTTTTTGCGCAGCGGCCTCTTCGCGCCAGAAAACATCATCGCCACGGTGCAGCATGAGGCCCGCGCTGCACAGCTTGCCGCGCAGCTCGGCATTACGGTCACGACGGATAATCTGCGTGCCGTGCGTGAGTCCGATCTGATTCTGCTGGGCGTCAAGCCGCAATCAGTGCTGGAGGTTCTGCATCAAATCCGGCCTGCACTCTCCGCGCGCAAGGCGCTGTTCTCCATTGCCGCCGCCGTCAAAACATCCGCGCTGGAAGAGGCGGCCGGCGTTGCGCTGCCCGTGCTGCGCGCCATGCCCAACACGCCGGCGCTGATCGGCTGCGGCGCCACCGCGTTGTGCCGCGGCCGATATGTCACCCCGGAGCTGCTGGCGCTCGCCGAGCGCATGTTTCTGAGCGTCGGCCGCACGGTGCTCGTCGAAGAGAAGCATATGGATGCGGTGACTGGCCTTTCCGGCAGCGGACCCGCGTACATCTATATCATTCTTGAGGCGCTGGCAGAGGCCGGCGTCAAGGTGGGCCTGCCGCGCGACGTGGCTACGCTGCTGGCTGCGCAGACTGCGCTGGGCGCGGCCAGCATGGTGCTCCAGACCGGCAGTCATCCGGCCCTGCTGAAGGACGCCGTTACCACGCCGGCCGGGTGCACGATGGACGGCATTCTGGAGCTGGAAGAGGGTGGCTTGCGCGTCACGCTGATTAAGGCCGTGATGCGAGCCACCGCACGGGCCAGGGAACTCGCCGCTCAATAATTCTCGGCACCGCAGAAAATCTGCTGTTGCCTTTGATGTCGCTCTTTCGCCTTTGCTGTTGCTCTTGCCTTTCTTGTTGTCATTCCCGCAGGAAATCTGCAGTTGCAGTTGCTGTTGCTGTTGCCTTTGCTGTTGCTGTTGCCTTTCTTGTTGTCATTCCCGCAGGGAATCTGCTTTTGCTGTTGCTCTTGCCTTTCTTGTTGTCATTCCCGCAGGAAATCTGCTTTTGTAGTTGCTCTTTGCCCTTAAGCGTGTCCTCGAGAAGCAGATGCCTCGCATTTTCTGTCTCGCACCTTGCAAGCATTTGCTGGCCTGAGAAAATAGTTCATGGCAGACGTAATTCAGAATTCTGCGCTGGCGACGGCGCACCGCCTGCGGTGTATCGGCTGCAGTGCGGAGATCGACGGCGTGGATGCACCCGAAGATTTCCGCTGCCGCACCTGCAGCGAGCTGTTTGAGGTCATCTATCCCGGCCTCTTCGACCGGCTGCGCCCCGCCGAACCCATGCGCCGGCTCTGGTTGACCCGCAGCGCATCCACCGCGCCGATCGATCGCAGCGGTGTCTGGCGCTTCCGCGAGATGCTTGGTTTTCTGGACAGCGAATCTTCTATCGTCACGCTGCAGGAGGGCAACACGCCGCTGTATGAACTGCCGCGCTGCGCCCGCTCAGCCGGCGTCGCTACGCTGCTTGCCAAACATCAGGGCATGAATCCTACGGGTTCGTTCAAAGACACCGGCATGACCGCTGCACTCTCGGTGGCAAAGCAGCGTGGCTTCCGTTGGGTCGCCTGCGCCTCCACCGGCAACACCTCGGCGGCGATGGCCGCTTATGCGGCTCGGGCCGGCATGCGGGCTCTGGTGCTGATTCCGGAGGGCAAGGTGGCGTGGGGCAAGCTGGCACAGTCGCTCGACTACGGCGCCGTCACCTGCCAGTTGCGCGCAGACTTCGATGGCTGTGTGGCTGTGTTGACGGAAATGGTGCGTCGCGCGCCCATCTACCTGCTGAATTCGGTGAATCCGTATCGGCTGGAGGGGCAAAAGACACCGGCCTTTGAAATGGCCGAGGCCATGCAGTGGCAGGTGCCCGACCACCTGATCGTGCCTGGGGGCAATCTTGCCAACTGTTCGGCGCTGGGCAAAGGCTTTCAGGAACTGCTTGCGCTCGGCTTCATCGACCGGCTGCCGCGCATCAGTGTCATTCAGGCGGAGGGCGCCAACCCGCTATTCCTCGCCATGACGCAGAACGACGGGGAGCAGATCACGCCCGTGCGCGCAGAAACCCGTGCGACAGCCATCCGCATCGGCAATCCCGCCTCGTGGCGCAAGGCCGTGCGCATCATCCGCGAAACCGGTGGCTGGTGCGAGCAGGTGAGCGAAGCCGAGATCGCCCTGGCCAAAGCTGAGATCGGCGCCGACGGCATTGGGTGTGAGCCCGCATCCGCCGTGACGCTGGCCGGGCTGAAGAAGCTGACGGCGCGCGGCCTGGTTGGCGCGAACGAAACTGTCGTCCTGCTGCTGACCGGCCACACGCTGAAAGATCCCGAGTACACGATCGATTTTCACCGCGGGACATTGCTCCGGCCGGAAGAGATGGCTGCCGGTGCCGATGCGCAGCGGCTGGCCCGCGCTCCGCAGGTGCTCGACGCGGATGTGGAAACGGTACTGCGCGCGCTAGAACGGGAGGAACGGCTGTGATGGAGCGAGCTGCGGTAAAGGTGCGGCTGCCGGCGACCTCCGCCAACCTCGGCTCCGCGTTTGATGTGGCAGCCGTAGCGCTCGATTTGCATCTGGAAGTTTCAGCGCAAATGGCGGAGCAGTACACCGTCCACGCCACGGGCCGCAATACAGCGGAATGCAGCCGGCCCGACGGAAATTTAATTCTGGCCACCTACGCGCAGGTTCTGCGGGATTCGCGCCTGCCGGCGCCCCCTCTTGCGCTTCGCGTCCACAATCAGATTCCGCTCGGCATGGGCTGCGGTTCCTCAGCCGCCGCGCGTCTGGCTGGGCTTATGCTCGCGCGCGCACTGGGCGGCCTGGCGTGGAGCGACGAAGATATGCTCGCCTGGGCGAGCGCGCGGGAGGGCCATCCCGACAATGTGGCGGCCTGCTGGCGCGGAGGCCTGGCGGTCTCCGCAGTTGAGCGCTGCGGCACTCCGGCAGCCTCGCCTGCGCCTGTCGCAACGGTAGCTCTGCCAGTCCCCGCCGGATGGCGAGCCGCCATTCTGCTCCCGCGGCATCCCGTCCTGACCGAGCTTTCGCGGGACGTACTGCCGCAGCACTATGACCGCGCTGCGGTTGTAGCAACACTGCAGCGCTGCGGCTTGCTCATTGCCGCCTTCGCCACCGGCGACGGAGCGTTGCTTCACTGCGCCATGGACGACCGGATGCACCAGCCATATCGCCGCGCGCTCTGCCCGCTGCTGGGCCACGCGGAAGCGTTGGGCCGCGTACCGGGCGTGCTGGGCGTTGCGCTCAGTGGCGCAGGCCCGGCGCTTCTGCTCATTCTGGAGCAAACGGCCAGCCGGGACGCGCTTGAGAAATGTACCGGGCAGCTTCCGGACGCAGCCGATCTCGAGTTGGTGTTTTGCGATTTCGACCGTCGAGGAGCCCAGGTCGATCGCTCCCCGGAAGCCGTTCCGGGGAGCGCTTCTGCGCGGCCGGTGCTCCCGGAGCG
>JAJXUS010000444.1 GCA_021782675.1 Acidobacteriota bacterium | reverse complement strand
GAAGGGCGACAGCTCCCGTAGCTTGGCGACCGCCTGCGGCACAATTTCGACCGCATAGTCCACGTCTTCCGCGGTGGTCAGCTTGGAAAGGCTGAAGCGAAGACTCGCACGAGCACGATCGGCGGGCACACGCATCGCGGTCAGCACATGCGAGGGTTCGCTCGCGCCCGAAGCGCAGGCGGACCCGCCCGAGACCGCCAGACCTTTCAGGTCGAGCGAGATGACCAGCGCCTCCCCTTCCTGGTGATCGAACCACAAGTTGGTGGTGTTGGGAACGCGCATTACCTGGCCGGAATGCACACCGGCATCGGTAACACGAGCCAGAATTTCACGTTCCAACCGATCCCGCAGTGCCGCAATCTGCTGCGTAGATCCATCTTCCAGTGACCTCGCGGCGATTTCCGCTGCTTTGCCAAGGCCCACGATCCCAGCCAGATTTTCCGTGCCGGCGCGGCGTTGGCGCTCATGCGTGCCACCATACATCAGCGGCTCGATCTTCGTATCCTTGCGGACGAACAATGCTCCGGTACCTTGCGGCGCGTGGATTTTATGGCCGGAAATAGAGAGTAAATTGCAGCCGATCTTCGCGACGTCCATCGGCAGTTTTCCGGCCGCCTGCACCGCATCCGTGTGAAACTGGACTCCCGATTCTGCGGCAATCGCGCCGATCGCCGCAACCGGCTGGATGGCGCCGGTCTCATTGTTCGCCATCATCACGCTGATCAAACGCGTGCTGGGACGCAGGGCGCGACGCACATCTTCCGGGTCGACGACTCCGTTGTCATCCGCCGGAACAAAGGTCACTTCACGCCCGGACCTGGCAAGCTGTTCGGCGGCGTGCAGCACAGCGTGATGCTCGATTGTTGTCGTAATCACGTGATCGCCGGGCTTGGTGGCCCCGAACAGCGCCAGGTTGTCGCTCTCGGTGCCGCCACTGGTGAAAACGATTTCCGCCGGCCGGCAGTGCAACAATGCCGCCACTTTGATGCGCGCCTGCTCTACCGCTCCGCGGGCCTGCTGGCCAAAGGAGTGAACGGAACTGGCATTGCCAAAGCGCTCGACAAAGTACGGCTGCATTGCCTCCAGGATCTCCGGCAGCAGTGGCGTCGTCGCATTCGCGTCCATGTAGACACGGCGCATCATCAAAACACTCCCAATGATATTGTACGGCGTGGATACCCGCGGTGCTCAGGGCAGAAACTGGGCGACTTTTTCTCGCTGCGGAGGCGGCGTGAGCCAACTGACAACGAACAAACAGATGAGCGAAGCGATCAACGCGGGGAAAATCGCATCGCGGTGCAAGAACACGGCAGGCAGATGGCGATGCACGATGCCTGTATCCCAGAAAACGGTGACGAAGGTGCCCGCCGCAATGCAGGCGACCGCGCCGTAGGAGTTGACCCGCCGAGAATAGAACGCCGCCAGAATTACCGGCGTCAGCGCCGCGGAATAAACGGTGTAGGCATAGAGCGCTTTTTCCAGGATCGACACCGTGTACGCTCCCTGCACCAGCGCCCAAATGCCGAGCCCCACCACCACCAGCCGCGACACCAGCAGAATGCGCTTATTGCTGGCATCCGGACGCATGTAGCGAAGAAAAATATCGTTGACAAGGTTCGTTGCCGGGGAAAAAAGATAATTGTTCGCAGTCGAAATCACCTTGGCGAACACAGCACCCAGCAACAGCGCGCCCAACAGCGCCGGCAACCCATGCGTGGCCGTATAGGCGATGATTTCGCGCGGGCGCTGGCTAACTTCTCCCGTACGATAAAGAGCCGACCCGATGACCGCAATCGCGACAATGATCGTTTCCAGAATGACCGTGCCAATGACCCAGCCGACAACCGCAACGCGCGCATCTCTCTCGGATTTCGCGGAGAAGAACTTCTGATACATGGCCTGGTTTCCCAGCATCAGCAGCATGGTAGGAAGAAAGAACTCCATGGCGCGGGCAAACGAGATGGAGCCGAGCACTTGGAAATGCGTTGCCGGCAGCGCAGCATGCAAACCCGCAACGCCGCCGGCCTGGCGCAACAAAATCGGCAGCGAGACAATTAACGCCACGGTCACCAGCAGACCGATCGCCACATCCATGTACGCCACCGACGCCATACCCGCGAGCGCCGTAAAAACGATGACGAACGCCGCAATGATGTACATTCCCATCGTGCTGCTGATGGCCGCCGGGAAGATGAGATGCAGAATATCGCCGCCGCCGCGCAATTGATAGCTGGCGATGGCGGTATACGCGAACAGGATGGCGATCACGCCCAGCACGCGCGCCGTCTGGTTATAACGAGCTTCCAGCAGATCGGGGATGGTGTACTGCGCGAATTTTCTGGCGCGCGGCGCGATGAAATAAATCAGCAGCAAACCGGCCCACCCACCGGCAGGCTGCCACAGCGCGGCAAAGCCATTGCGGTATGCATTTTCCGCGCCTGCAAACAAGGAGCCGGCGCCAATCCACGACGACAACAGCGTGAACACCAGTACGAACGCAGGCAGCGAGCGCCCAGCCAGCAGATAGTCCGCCTTGGTCTTGACGCCGCGAAGCTGCGACATCGAGACTACCAGCAGCGTAAGAACAACGACAGCTAAAACCAGGGCATAGAGCGACGGCATGAGTTCGACTCACACAAAAATTTGAGAACCGTTCAGTGTATAGAAGGTGGGCGCGAATGACACGGGTGAAAGTTCGCGACGGCTATGATGGCGGCAGCTTCGAAGCGGC
>JAJXUS010000443.1 GCA_021782675.1 Acidobacteriota bacterium | reverse complement strand
CGATGGCACTGGAACCGGAGTGGCGGGGCTGCGGCAGTTGCAGGGCAAGGAGCTGAGCTACAACAATCTGGTGGATCTGGATGCGTGCTGGGAGCTGGCGCAGGAGTTCGACGAGCCGGCGGTGGCGATCATCAAGCACACCAACCCCTGCGGCGCGGCGACCGGCGCTACCGTACGCGAGGCGTATGAGAAGGCGCTGGCGGCGGACCCGGTGTCGGCCTTTGGCGCCGTGATTGGCGTAAACCGCGAGGTGGATGCCGAGGCGGCGACTGAGATGGCGAAGCTGTTTGTTGAGGCGATCGCCGCGCCGGGGTACAGCGCGGAGGCCCTGAAGATTTTCGCCGCCAGGAAAAATCTGCGCTTGACGGAGATTCACCGCGCCCAGCCGGGCCGCGTGCTGAAGCAGGTTTCCGGGGGCGTGCTGCTGCAGGATGCCGATACGGGCCGGATCACGCGCGCGGAGCTGAAGGTGGTGACGCGGCGGCAGCCGACGGACGAAGAGATTGCAGCGCTGCTGTTTGCCTGGCGGGTGTGTAAGCACGTGAAGTCGAACGCGATTGTGTATGCGCGCAACGGCCAGACGGTTGGCATTGGCGCGGGCCAGATGAGCCGCGTAGACGCGGCAAAGTTTGGCGCCATGAAGGCGGTGCTGTCGATGGAGGGTTGCGTGGCCGCATCGGATGCGTTTTTCCCGTTCCCGGACGGGCTGGAGTGGGTGATCGCGTCCAAGGCGACGGCGGTGATCCAGCCGGGAGGTTCCGTGCGCGACGCCGAGGTGATTGAAGCGGCGGACCGGCTGAATGCGGCGATGGTCTTTACCGGGATGCGTCACTTCCGGCACTAGAGAAAAGCAGATCCCCTGCGGGGATGACAGCAAGAAAAGCAAAGGCATAAGCAAATCCCCATCGGGGATGGACAGCAAGAAAAGCAAAGGCATAAGCAAATCCCCATCGGGGTGGACAGAAAGAAAAGCAAAAGCAGAAGCAGATCCCCTGCGGGGATGACAGCAAGAAAAGCAAAGGCAGAAGCATATCCCCTGCGGGGATGACAGCAAGAAAAGCAGAGGCCCGAGCTATGCCGGGGATGCGGAGATGCGCAGCGTGATGCGGCCATTGGGCTCACCGGCGGTCAGCAGCGTTTCGTTGGGCTGAGCGGCACTGGCGGCGGGCGCGGATTGGGCTTGCGCTGGCGCAGTTTCCGCCAGCCAGCCGCGACGAACGGTCTGCGGTGCGATCAGGGGCAGCGTCATGCGCAGCGGGTCGGGCGCTGTGAGCAGCTCGCTGGCCTTCAGCATGACGTGTGCGCCGCCGATGACGGCAACTGCCCCCTTGCTCTCGCCGGCGATGTAGTCGCCGAGCGATTCCGCCGCGAACTCCACCGCAGCTCCGACAATCTGACCGCCCGGAACAATAAAGACGGAGGCTCCCAGCAGGTTGGTGAGCACGCGGCCCAGCACCAGCGACAGATGGCTGGCGTCATCGTTGCTGGTGATCTGAAGAATCAGTGGGCACTCTTCTTCGATGACTTCGTCCTTGAACAGGCCGGGCGCGTTGACGCCGTCCCCCTGGGGGCCGTAAAAGTCGGCCGTGTCGAACACATACGGCTTGTCATCCTGCAGATCGGCCTGGATGACGGAGACGATCTGCTGGCGGCCGCCGCGGGGGTAGTCGAGCGTGGCCGTGATGGCGTTGTTTTTCTGGCCGCCGGCGTGGTTGGGCTTGCTGCCGGGCACATCGCCATTGGAAAAAACCAGGATGCTTTCGACCAGAATCGTGACTTTGCAGGAGGCCATACGCTTTCTCCAGGGAAAGATGGAACGGTGTGCTTCCAGAGAGATGCGTCAGCGCCGCCCGGCGTTCCCCGGCGCGCCTTGTTTCTATGGAGATGCGCAGCGAGGGGTGCGGCGTACAATCATGAGGAGGATGGCCTTTCCGGCTGTGGCCAGCGGCCATCGTTCTCGAAAGGGCAGGATTGTGGGGCCGATGAAGATCGTTGCTATCGCTGGGCCGAAGCGCGCGCGGCTGCAGTCTGTTTGCCATTGGCTTGCTGCCGGGACGTTGCTGGCGGCTGGCGCAGCGGTTGCGCAGGCTCCCCGGCCGGCGGCACCGGTGGGCAATGCCAAGCCTGCTCCGGCGACGGCGACGGGCGGTAATGCCACGCCGGAGACTGCAGAGGCGCGGCAGGCGGACGCCTATTATCACTTTGCCCTCGGCCATCTGGACGAGCAGTCAGCGGAGCAATATGGACGGCCTGAACTGGCGGATCGTGCGATCCAGCAATATAAGCAGGCGCTTGCCGCCGACCCTGACTCCGAGTTTCTGCAGAACAGCCTGGCGACGACCTACTTCCGGCTGGGACGCATCCGCGAAGCGATTGAGGCGGCACAGCGGATTCTGAAAAAAGACCCGAACAATGTGGGCGCGCACACGCTGCTGGGGCACATTTACCTGCGCTCACTGGGCGATCCTGACTCCGGACAGCAGGGCGGCCCGATGCTCGATCTGGCGGTGGAGCAGTTTCAGAAGCTGGTCGCGCTGCAGCCGAACAAGGTGGAGAACCACCTGGTGCTGGGACAGTTGTTCGCGATGAAGCACGACAACGCTGACGCACGGGCGCAATTTGAGGCGGCGCGCAGCCTTTCGCCCGGGTCAGAGGCGGTGGTGTTGAACCTGGCCCACATGCAGGATGCGGAGGGTAACGCCGCAGAGGCCCTGAAGACGCTGCAGGGGGTACCGGACG
>JAJXUS010000442.1 GCA_021782675.1 Acidobacteriota bacterium | reverse complement strand
GACCGGGTTGACTGTCAATCCTGGCGTGATTCGCGGCGGCACGCGGGTCAATGTCATCGCTGCGGCCGCCGAAGCAGACGTGGACGTCCGCATCGCCCGGAGTAAAGATGCCGCGCGCATTGAGCGACTGTTCCGCGCGCTGCGTCCTGCCGATCGCGCCTGCAAGCTGACCATTACAGGTGGCTTGAATCGGCCGCCAATGGAGCGGACACCGGCCACCGTGCAGCTCTTCCGTCAGGCAAAGGCGCTTGCCGCCGGGCTGGGCATCGCGCTGGAAGAAGCCAGCACAGGCGGCGGATCAGACGGCAACTTTACCGCGGCGCTGGGCATTCCCACGCTGGACGGCATGGGAGCCTGCGGCGAGGGAGCGCACGCCGACCATGAATCGATCGAACTTGACTCTCTGGCGCCACGCACTGCATTGCTGGCGGCGATGATTCACAATCTTAGCGTGAGCCGCTCGCGCCGCTGACGAGGTGCGGGAAGCATATCCCTGGGAAACAAGATTGCCTGTGGATAGGCTGCTGGCCGTGGCCTATTGACCGCGGGCGCCAGCCGCATGCCAGGCGGGACCCGCCAGTTCAAAGCGCCAGACCGGCCCTTGCGCATAAAGCTGGCTGTCGATGCGCAGCATCAGCGGCGGCTCCCCTTCCATGTACCAGGCATGCAGATCCTGCGGCTGTTTTCCGAGCAATGGCGCCACCATGCCCGCCAGTCCGCCAATCTTGATTTTGACGACATAGCGTTTGGCCGAGAACTGCCGTTGTGCCACCCAGTATTTGCCGGTGCCCTCATGAAAGATCTCCAGCCGCACCAGACGCCCGTCGCTGTAGTAGGTGACGTCGGCCTCCTGGGCGGCATCCGGCATGTTCTTGATGGCCGTGGTCAGCATCCCGTTGGCAATATTCGCCGGAAAATCGACGTGCTTGACGGTGAATTTTTGGCCATCGCCGCCAGACACAATCTCCCGCACCGTACCTGCGGGGACATCGATGGTGGTGTCTTCCGGATGCGGAAATGAGTGGCCCTTCTGGATGTGGTGATCGCGGACCAGCCGGAATCGTCCCTTCTGCGTAAAGACGGTATCGTCGGAGTCGATGGAGCCATCCTTGAAGTGAAAGACGAGCCACGATTCGACCTCTCCGTTCGGATGCACCACCTGGCGCATATCGCCGGAGGCGACAAAGTCTCCCGCAGGCGTGCTCAGCGTGGCAACGCCGCGGCTGAAGCCCTCCGGATAAATGACGACGCTGTTCTGCGCGATACCCGCGGGGACGGCGAGCGATAGCGCAAACAGAAGTACACCGGCGAAAGGATTGGGACGGAATGACGAGTGCAGCATCGACAGATCGGTAGGATGCCGAATTGCCGCGCCATGGACGGGTTTTCGATGGCGGTCGGCATTCGCGAAGCCGTCCACGCCCAATCTGCATGCCGTCCAGACCCAATCTGCCTTTCGACGAGACCAAATCCGTTCCCCGCGCAGGGCGGCAGCTCCGGTACACTGCCCCAGTGTCCAAAGATCGAACGCAGACCACGCCACAAAATGCTGAGCTGTGCCTTGATGATTTGCCGGTATCCCTGCAGGCGTTGGCGGCTGACGCGCGCGTCACCATCCGCCGGCCGGGCGTGCCCGGGGCGGACGGAAAATGCGTCGTCTACTGGATGCAGCGTGCCGAACGCGGTCGCAATAACGCGGCAGTAGACTGCGCCGTGCATCTCGCCAACGAACTGGGCCTGCCGCTGCTCGTCTACTTTTCCGCCATCTCGAACTTTCCCAACGCCAATCTGCGGCACTACGTCTTCCTGAATCAAGGACTGCGCGACATCGAAGAAGACCTGGCCGAGCGCAACATCTCTTTCATCGTGCGGCGTCCGCCGGACAACTCCCTCGAACGGCTGCTGGAAGAGGTGGATGCCGCGATTCTGGTGGGCGATGAAAATCCCTGCCGCGAGCCGGAGCGCTGGCGGACCGTGATTGCCAGACGGGTCAAAATTCCTTTCTGGACGGTCGATGCCGACGTGATCGTGCCGAGCAAGCTGTTTGAGCGGGCGCAGTATGCCGCGTATGTATTGCGGCCCAGGCTTTACAAATTGCTGCCGGAGTTTCTGGTCGCGCATAAAAACCCCTCCGCGAAGCACACCTGGGCACGGCCAAAGAATTTTGCCAGCTATCCCGTGAAGGACGACATTACTGCCGGGTGGAAAGATTTCGATCGCAGCGTGGGGCCGGTCGAGAGCTTCACCGGCGGAGCGCACGCGGCACGTGCACGGCTGAAGCATTTCGTCCGTGAGCTGCTGCCGCACTATGACACGGCGCGCAACCAGCCGCAGCTTGACGGTACCAGCCGCATGTCGCCCTACCTGCATTTCGGCCACATCGGGCCGCTGGAAATTGCGCTGGCGGTCGAGAATGCTGCCAGGCAGTCGCCGCATCTGGCCAAGGCGCGCGACTCCTACTTCAACGAGCTGATCATCTGGCGCGAGCTGGCGGTCAACTTCGTCAAGTACACGCCCACGTATGACTCTGTTGAATGCGCCGAACCGTGGGCCGCGCAGACGCTGGCCGAACACGCCCGCGACAAACGCGAACCCACGTATACGCTGGCGCAACTGGAGCGCGCAGAAACCTACGATGAGCTATGGAATGCGTCGCAGTTGCAGATGGTCCGCTTCGGCTGGATGCACAACTACATGCGGATGTACTGGGCGAAAAAGATTCTCGAATGGTCGCGCGATCC
>JAJXUS010000017.1 GCA_021782675.1 Acidobacteriota bacterium | reverse complement strand
CTTAGCCCCGTGAAATCCCCTGCATTCCGACGATTGCCGCTCCATCCCGTAAAATCATCTGTTTGGTTCGTGCGCGGTATCTCGCGCATCGAATACGCTGGCACCAGAGACGGAGCATCCCTTGGCGGACACGATTTACGACATGGCAATTATTGGCGGCGGCCCCGCCGGCTACACGGCGGCCATCCGCGCCGGACAATACGGGCTGAAGGTCGCGCTGATTGAGCGCGAAAGCAAGCTGGGCGGCACCTGCCTGCACTGGGGCTGCATCCCCACGAAGTCCCTGCTTTTTAACGCGGAAGTGTACGACCACCTGAAGCACGCGGCCGAGTACGGCATTGAGGGCCTGGGCGAAGGCAAGATCAACTGGAGCGTGATCCAGAGGCGCAAGCAGGCCATCACCGACAAGCATGCCAAGGGCCTGAACTTTTTGATGAAGAAGAACAAGGTCACCGTGTTTGAAGGCCACGGACGGCTGACCGGCCCGGCCAAGGACGGCATTCACTCCGTCGAGGTGTACACCGAAGGCGGCGGTGGCGCCGACGGCGAGCGCAGCTTTGTGAAGGCGAAGAATGTGGTGCTGGCCACCGGCTCCGACGCCCGCATGCTGCCCGGCCTGGAGCCGGACTCGCGCGTGCTGACCAACGTGGAGATCCTCTCGCTCACTGCGATTCCCAAGTCGATGGTCGTCATCGGCGCCGGGGCGGTTGGCGTGGAGTTTGGCTCCATCTTCAAGAGCTTTGGCGCCGACATCACCATCGTCGAATACCTGCCGCGCCTGGTGCCGAATGAGGACGAGGACGTCAGCAAGGAACTCGCCCGCTCCTTCCGCAAGCGCGGCATTGAGAGCTTTACCGGCGCAAAGTTCGAGAAGCTGGAAAAGACCAAGGATGGCGTGAAGGTCACCATCACCGGCTCCGACGGCAAACAGCTCGTCAAGGAAGCGGAAAAGGTGCTGGTGGCCGTGGGCCGCGCGCCGCGCACGGAGCATGTGGGCCTGGAGAAAACGAAGATCAAGCCCGACCGCGGTTTTCTCAAGGTCAATGAGTGGATGCAGACCGAGGAGCCGGGCGTCTACGCCATTGGCGATATCGTGGCCGGCCTGCCGCAACTGGCGCACGTCGGCGCCATGTGCGGCGTGGTGGTTGCCGCCAAAATCGCCGGCAAGTACGCCCGCCCGGTGCGCCGCGACCGCGTGCCGGCCTGCACCTACTGTGAGCCGCAGATCGGCAGTGTTGGCCTGACAGAAGCCGCTGCCAAAGAAAAGGGCTATTCGGTCAAGGTCGGCAAGTTCCCGTTCACAGCCAACTCCAAGGCTTCGATCGTGGACTCGCACGATGGCTTCGTCAAGATCGTCTCCGATGCAAAATACGGCGAGATACTCGGCGTGCATATCATCGGGCCGCAGGCGACGGAGCTGATTGCCGAGGCCGTGACCGCGATTGAGCTGGAGGCGACCGTCGAAGAGATGATGTTCACCATCCATGCCCATCCCACGCTGGCGGAGGCCATGCTGGACGGCTTCGGCGCGGTCGAAAATATGGCCATCAACGCATAGACGGTACGACGCGACAGGTCCTTGATCGGCAGGTCGCGCCTGCTCGTTGAATAGAGTCCACCATTGTCAGGCTGGCGCCCCTGGGGTGCTGGCCTGACTGCGTTTTGCGGTAAAAATCTCGCTCCGGAGCTAGACTGAAGGGGCAATGGCATATCGCGTCGTTTTGCAAAAATCGGACGGAGGGTTCAGCGTCTCCTGCCCGGGACTTCCCGGTTGCTGGTCGCAGGGATCCACAGAGACCGAGGCGCTCGAGAACATTCGTGTTGCCATCCGTGAATATCTGGACGCTGTTGAAGAGTTGACCCGCGGGCAGGATGTACGTCTGGTTGAAGTCGCCGCGTCCTGATGGGAAAATTCCGGGGATACCTTCACGATGGGCGGCATCGTCCGCGACGCTGGACTGTCTGTTGAACAATTCCGGCAGTTGCTCTGACAGTTCCGCTTCGCTATTTCCGGCCTTCTTTCCCCATGCTGACGAAAAGGCTGCCCGGACTCTACAGTTGACTATGGAGGATACGGATGCCGCACGATGCTTCCTCGGCCACGCCGGGTAATGTTGGGAAGCCTTTGAATCGTTTTCTCAATCTTCCGGAGCGTCTCCGCGTCTCCTGCTCCGGCGCGATACGTCGTTTGCGGCGGGAAGACCTCCCCGCTCTCGCCGCCTGATGCTGCTGCGCCTGGTTCATCTCGGCCGGATTGATTACGCTGCGGCGCTGGAGGTGCAGCAGCAGCTGGTGGCGCTGCGCCAGCAGCAGCGGATTGGCGACGTGCTGCTGCTGCTGGAGCATCCGCCGGTTCTGACGCTGGGCCGCAATGCCCATCGGAGCAACATTCTGGCGGACGATGCGACCCTGGCCGCCCGCGGCATCACCGTACATACCATCAACCGCGGCGGCGACGTCACCTACCACGGCCCCGGCCAGCTCGTCGGCTATCCCATCCTCGATCTGCGCGGGGATTTTCCCGCCAGGCGCGGCCCGCACCTGGGGGCGGTGGAATTTGTCCGGATGCTCGAGGAGTCGCTGATCCGCGCCTGCGCCGACTATGGCGTGCTGACCGGGCGTATTGTCGGCCGCACCGGCGTCTGGACCCTGCCCGGCGGCAGCGTGCCGCCCAAAAAAATCGCGGCCATCGGGGTCCATATCGCGCGCGGCGTCACCTCCCACGGCTTTGCCTGGAACCTGATGCCGGACTTGCGCGACTTTTCCCTGATCGTGCCCTGCGGCATCTCGGACGCCGCCGTCACCAGCCTGGAAGAGGAGATCGATACCCGCATCCACGCCATGCCCACCATGGAACAGGCCACGCACGCCGCCGCCCGCAACTTTGCCCGGGTCTTCGGCTATCACCCGCTCTGGGCAGACTCTGTCGAGGAGTTGATGACCGGATGAGCCGCGCCGGATGAGCAACTTTCGCCTGCCTGGCCAGCTCTGCCATCTTCCGCAAGAGCGCCCCGGGGCAAAGACGACATCGCAGCCCCTGCCCTCGGTCATATAGAATGTTGAGTTTGGTGCATCACGCCCAGGAAATTGCCCTTCATGCCGACCAGGAAATCAGAATCGTCCCCCAGCGCCCCAGAAGTGAAACAACCGCACACCAATGGCAGCAAGGCCGCGAACGCTCCGGCCGTCAAACGCCCGCAGCCGCCGATTGGCAAAAATCCCTGGGGCATTCCCGACTGGCGGCTCGAACAGCCGCCGTTCCACATTGAAAGCGACTGGTCGGGCGAGGAGTACCGCTACAAGGTCGTCGGGGATACCAACACGCCCGTCCCGCCGCTGCGTCCTTCCAAATATCTCAGCAAAGAGCAGACCCTCGAAATCTACCGGTACATGATCATCAACCGGCAGATGGAAGCTGCGCTCGAGAGCATGTACAAGCAGTCCAAGGTGATCGGCGGGCTGTATCTGAGCCTCGGCCAGGAAGCGACCTCGGTCGCCTCAGCCTACGCGCTGGATCGCGACGACTGGCTGGGCCCGATGATCCGCAATCAGGGCTCCATGGTTGTGCGCGGGTACGAACCCAGCTCCGCCATGATGCAGTACATGGCCAAGGGCACGTCCCCCACCAAGGGCCGCGATTCCGGCTCCCATTATGGCGACCCGAAGAAGCTGAACGTCATCGCTCCCATCTCGCATCTGGGCGACTCCATCGGCGTCCTGTCGGGCGTAGCGCTGGGCGCGCGGCTGCAGGGACGCGAGATCGCCTGCCTGGCCTACATTGGCGACGGCGGACAGTCCACGGGACCGACCTACGAGGGATTTAATTTTGCTGCAGTGCGGAAGCTGGGCGTTGTGCTGGTGGTCGAGCATAACTCCTGGGCCTACTCGACGCCGGTCGAGTTGCAGTTTGCCTGCAAGGATCTCGCGGACCGCGCGATTGGCTACGGCGTTCCGGGAGTGATCGTCGATGGCACCGACGCCAACCAGGTGTATGACGCGACCCATGAGGCCGTCGAACGGGCACATCGCGGCGAAGGCGCATCCATCATCGAGGCCAAGCTGATGCGGATGAAGGGCCACGCCATGCACGACGCGGCGGTCTACGTGCCGTCGGCCGTCAAGGAATACTGGCAGCGCCGCGACCCGATCGTCCGCATGGAGCAGTATCTGAAAGAAACCGGCTGGATGACGGAAGCGCAGATGAAAGAGGTGCACGCCGAAGTACAGCGCTACATGGACCAGGAACGGGAACAGGCAGAGGCGGCTCCCATGCCTTCCCCGGAAGAGGCCGGCACCGATGTTTACTTCGATAACGGCGTTGACATTCCCGTCAAGTACGGCGAGGTTCGGGTGAAGCAGTCGAACGTCGGCCGCAAGCTATCCGAATCCAGCGCTCCGGGCCACTACAAGTAGCGCCCCGGATTCCGCGTTTCCTGTTTTGTAACCACCACTGTTGCACTTTACTCGAAAGCGAATCGAATGGCTGCAGTCACGTATCTTGAAGCAATCCGGCAGGCAATCTGGGAAGAGATGGAGCGCGACAGTCGCGTCTTCGTCCTGGGGGAAGACGTTGCGATCTACGGGGGCGCCTTCAAGGTCACCGAAGGCTTCATCCACAAGTTCGGCATGGAGCGCGTCGTGGATACGCCCATCTCCGAGATGGCCATCGCCAGCGCCGCTTATGGCGCTTCGCTGACGGGCCTGCGCCCGGTGGCGGAGTTCCAGTTCATGGACTTTATCAGCTCCGCCCACTCGCAGATCGTGCAGATCCTTGCCAAATCCAACTGGCGCTGGGGCGCGCCTGCGCCGCTGGTGCTGCGCGGGCCCTCGGGCGGCGGCGTGAGCGGCGGTCCGTTTCACTCCCAGAACCCGGAGATGTTTTATGTGCACACCCCGGGGCTGAAAGTGATTGCGCCGGCGACCGCGCGCGACGCCAAGGGCCTGATGAAATCGGCCATCCGCGACAACAACCCGGTACTGTTTTTCGAGCACAAATTTCTCTACCGCCGGGTGAAGGAAGAGTTGCCGCAGGAGGATTACACCATCGAGATCGGCAAGGCGCGGGTGCATCGCGAAGGCCGCGATCTGTCGGTGATTACCTACGGCGCCATGCTCTACACCGCGCAGGAAGCCGCGGACCTTCTGGCGAAGGAAGATATCCAGCTCGAGATCATCGACCTGCGCACGCTGCTGCCGCTCGATCGCGAAGCCATCCGCCGCACGACGGAAAAGACCAACCGCGTGCTGGTGCTGCATGAAGATACCAAGACCGGTGGCATCGCCGGGGAGATTGCCGCCATCATTAATGAGGAAGCGTTCGACGCGCTCGACGCCCCGATTGCTCGCATTGCCGCGCTGGATGCGCCTGTACCCTTCTCGCCGCCGCTGGAAAAGGCATTTCTGCCCCAGGTAGGAGATGTGGTGCGCGAGGCGCGCCGGCTTGTGAAGTACTAACGGAATTTCAGCCCCAGTGATTGCGGGCAGAAACCAGGACTGAACGGAACGCGGAAGGAATTCGATGCCAACCAATGTAGTCATGCCCCAGATGGGCGAATCGATCTTCGAAGGCACCATCACCAAGTGGCTGAAAAAGCCCGGCGATCAGGTACAGCGCGATGAGCCGCTGTTCGAGATTTCCACCGATAAGGTGGACGCGGAGATTCCCGCGCCCGCTGCCGGCGTTCTGACGGAGATCAAGATTGCTGAAGGCACTACCGTCGAGATCAACACCGTCGTCGCCGTCATCGGAGAGGCTGGCAGCCAGCCTGTTGCTTCTTCCGGCAGCGGCAGCGTGACGGTCGATGCAGCGAAGGAAGCCAAGGCTACCGCCGTCGCCACCGCGCCAGAAGGCGCCAACGAGCCCGTCGCCGCACCCGGAGCGCAGGTTTCCTCAACATCCGGCAAAGAGCCGTCGCCCTCGCCCGCCGATGGCGATCCGGCGAATCGTGGGCCCGAGGGTGCTCCCGGCGGCGCCAGCACCGGCGGCACGAATGTCGTGATGCCGCAGATGGGCGAGTCCATTTTCGAAGGCACCATCACCAAGTGGCTGAAGAAGGTCGGCGACACTGTCCAGCGCGACGAGCCGCTCTTTGAAATCTCCACCGACAAGGTGGACGCGGAGATTCCCGCGCCCGCCGCAGGCGTGCTGACGGAGATCAAGGTGCCCGAAGGCACCACGGTCGAGATCAACACCGTCGTCGCCGTCATCGGCGGCAGCAAGTCGAGCGCACCGGCCGCCGCTGCTCCCAAGCCGGCAGCAGCAGCCCCCAGCGCGCCTGCACCGGCCGCAACTGCTACGCAGGCTGCCCCGGCGGCTGCGGGCACGCACGACCGCATCCGCTCCTCGCCACTGGTACGGCGCATTGCCAAGGACAATAACCTCGACCTGAGCCGCATCAGCGGCACGGGCATGGGTGGGCGCATCACGAAGAACGACGCGCTGGCATTTCTGGCGCAGGGCGGTGCAGGCTCGGCCGCACCGGCGCAAACACAGAGTCAGCCACAGGCTGCGGCCCCGGTAAAAGCTGCCGCCGCCGCCGCACAGGCACCCGCTGCCGCCACATCGAGGCCATCCACGCCTGCGGCTGCCGTCGCAGCGCCGCTGCCGGGCGAGCTGGTGCCGCTGAGCAGGATGCGCGGCATCATTGCGGAGCGCATGGTCGAATCCAAGCGCACCAGCGCGCACGTCCACACAGTTTTCAAGGTGGATATGACCCGCATCGTGCGCCTGCGCGACCGCGAAAAATCA
The DNA here is from genome assembly GCA_021782675.1 of Acidobacteriota bacterium. Taxonomy (GTDB): domain Bacteria; phylum Acidobacteriota; class Terriglobia; order Terriglobales; family Acidobacteriaceae; genus JAKAUB01. The sequence continues at coordinate 5,979 of JAJXUS010000017.1, read as the reverse complement.
AAGTATGAGCAGCGCAATGGCGTCAAGCTGACGTTCATGCCGTTCATCGCCATGGCCGCCGTGCAGTGCCTGCGCCGCATGCCCATCATCAACGCATCGATGGAAGGCAATGCCATCCGCTACCACCAGAACATCAATATCGGCATCGCCGTGGCGCTGGACTGGGGTCTGATCGTGCCTGTGGTCAAGCAGGCGGAGGAGCGCAGCTTCCTCGGGGTCGCCCGCGCCATCGCCGATCTGGCGGCCCGCGCGCGCGCCAAGAAGCTGAAGCCCGAGGAAGTCTCCGGCGGCACGTTCACCATCACCAACCCTGGCATCTTCGGGGAGCAGTTCGGCACCCCGGTCATCAATCAGCCGGAGTCGGCGATTCTGGGCGTTGGCGGCATGTTCAAGGAGCCGACGGTCATCACCGATGCCGATGGCGTCGATTCCATCGCCATCCGCAGCATCATGCGGCTTACGCTCGGCTTCGATCATCGCATCATCGATGGCGCCGATGCTGGCAAGTTTATGGCGGACATGAAGAAGACCCTGGAGAACTGGGACGGCGACATCGGCTAGCTGCCATCGCTGCAATGGAAACAAGCCCCGGCTGCCCGCTGAAACACCATGCAGGCAGCCGGTTTCGTTTTTCGCGCAACTACGGATACAGCTTTGCCGGACTGATATTCGGCCGTGCCTCGCCCGATGCGACGATCATCGTCTCCAGTCGTTCCCGCAGCGCAGCCGCGTCGCTGCGGTACTCCACTCTTCCCGCCAGGTTCACCAGTTGTGCCGGATCGCTGAAGTTGTTGTACATCTGGTACTCCTGATAGTGCAGGCTCGACTCGTCCTTGCCGCCGTTCAGCGAAGGATCCGCCACGCAGTAGGTCCACTCCTGCGTCCGCAGGGCACGCGCTACCATGGATTCGCTGATCTGGATGAGTTGCGCTTCTTTCCACTCCTGCCGGGCCTGCGGACTGCGTGCCAGCGGCAGCACGCTCCTGCCAACCATCGTCGCGGGAATCTGGACCCCGGCACTATCGAGCAGGGTCGGCGCCATGTCGATGTTGCCGATGATCTCCGGGCGCGTCATCGCCAGGTCCAGGCCGGGACCCTGCATCACGAACGGCACGCGAATCGAGCTGTCATGCGGACTGCGTTTGTATTCCTGGTTGCGCGTACGGAACTGGCAGCCGTGATCGCTGCTGAATAAAAAGACCGTATTGTCGAGCTGGTTCTGGGCTTCGAGCGTCTTCAGAATTCTGCCGACGGACTCGTCGATCTTCTCAATGCAGCCGTAATAATCCGGCAACTGCGCCTGCCAGTCGCCGGGCAAATGCAGCAGGTCGGGCGGGACGTACGGATTTTGAAAGCGCGCAGCATAGCCCCTGGGAGCGACAAAACGGTTCTCGCTGTTCTGGAAGTGCGGTTCCAGTTGCGAGATGAACAGCAGAAAAGGCTTCTCCTGCGGCATCTGCAGAAAACGCACCGCGCGGTCGGTGATGAAGTCCACTCGATACTGATCCTGAAAATGCAGCGGCTTTCCATCGCCCGTCCAGATCGTGCCTTCATACGGGGTCGAGGTCAGCTCCAGAACGTTCGATCCCTCCCAGAAGTCCAGAAATCCGCCACGATACTGCTTTGGAACAAATCCCAGCGTCGCGCGATTGCCGCGATCGATAGGCGCCAGGTGCCATTTGCCGATAAAGTTCGCGGTATAGCCGTTCTGCCGCAGCACAGAGGCCAGCGTTGGGAGATCCGGATTCATCACCGTCGGCGGTGGCAGCTTCCACATGCCGGTCTGCGTCGCATACATGCCAGTCATCATGCAGGCGCGGGAGGGCGAGCACAGCGGCTGGTTGGTGACTGCACCGGTATACGCGAGGCCACGCTTCACGATCCGGTCAAGATTCGGTGTCTTTACCGTAGGATTCAGGCCATAGGCCCCGACAAAATCCCATCGCATCTGGTCTGCAACATACAGAACAATGTTCGGCTTCTTGCCCGATGGTGCGGCCGTCGTCGAACGGTCTGCAGCGGCGGATGCAGCCGCCGGCGTCATTCCGGCGACCAATGCTGCCGAGCCGATCCCACGAACAAAGTCGCGCCGGTTTGGACGAAAGCCTGAATCCTGAGAACGCATTGCATCACTCCCTACTTAGAAAACATACTTTGCCGATAATTGGAAAAACCGTGCATCGGGTGTCAGGTTTTGAAACGTTTGTGGATTGGTAATCTGGCCGCCGTTGCTCGAATCATCGCTGACGCTCGGATTGCCATAGGCTGGAGTATTCAGCACGTTAAAAATATCGGCGCGGAACTGCAGATACTGCTGGCGGAATGTCGTGAAGTTTTTGAACAGGGAAGCATTGATGCGTTCATAGCCGGGGCCGTAGATGGACTTGCGTCGGCCGCCAAGGTACGGCAACGCGGCCAATCCCAGAATCTGCTGCTGACTGACCGGACTGCCGGGAATCCTGGCCTGCGGAAACGCCAGCGGCGGATTCGCAAAAGCGCAGGGGTTGTACCAATGCTGCTTGGTCCGGGTTTTTGTTGCGCAGGTGATTCCTGGGTTGGAGGGCTCGGGCGTTCCGCCTGGCGCATAGGGATCGCGTTTCAACACAGCGTACGCGGTTCCGCCATTGGGTCCGGCGCTGCCAAGATTGGTCGACACACTGATCGGGAAACCCGTCTGCGCGAAAAACTCGAGGTCAGACGCCCATCCACCCAGCGCTTCGTTCAACACGCCGCCGTTGTTCATCCAGCGCTTGCCTTGCCCAAAGGGCAGTTCGTAATACCCGTTGAACGTAAACCGCTGCCGGACATCGAAACTGGAGTTGGTGTAGTCATTGCGAATGCCGATAAGATTCACGCCGCGGTATCCTCCCGCACCGGAATTCAAAGGCTGTGTTGCATCATCCAGCGAATGCGCCCAGGTGTATGTGGCCAAAAAATCCAGGCCATTCGCAAAACGCTTTTGCAACTTGCTTTGCAGACCGTTGTAAGTCGATATGCCTTCGTAGATGACTTCGCTGGCGCCCCCAAGTTTAGTGAAAGGCTGGGCGTTTTGAGAGCTGAGCCGGGGATCAATCAGCGCTGCGGGCGAGTTGGCATTGACATTCACTTCCATGTGCCGCCCCACGTTGCCGACGTATCCCAGGCTGGCGACCAGGTTATTTGTAATGGCCCGCTGCACCGTCAGGTTATACGCCTCCCTGTAGGGAGTCTTGATGTTCTGCGTGCCAGCGAAGGACGGCGTCGATACCAGGTTCGCCAGCCCCTCGTTCAGGTATTTGCTAAAGCCCGTCTCCAGCGAAATGCCGTTGGTTGGGCAATTGCCCGGCTTGCAGGTTGAAGGCCGCGGAAAGTTGGAGGTGAACTGGAATGGATAATTCTGCAGTGTCTCCGGACCGCCGATATTTTCGAGGCCTCCGTAGAAGATGCCGAAGCCGCCGTGCACCACCGTCTTCTCGTTCAGGCTATAGGCGAAGCCAAGCCGCGGCGCAAGGTTCGTCTTCTGGCCGTTTACCAGCGACTGCTTTCCGGTGTAGGCAATCTTGACATTGTTGGCTCCCAGGATGCTGAGGAATTGCGGCGCCAGGTAGGCCCCATGCTGGGACTGGGTGTAGGTCAGCACGCCGGCTCCGGTTCCCGGTCCGTTCGACTGCATGGAGAAATTCGCAAACTGCCCGCGAATCTCCTTCAAAGGCTGAAAGTAGTCGTAGCGCACGCCCAGGTTCAGGGTCAGCCGCTGCGTCACTCTCCAGTCATCCTGCACATAGGCCGCGCGATACCAGTGGGAAAAATCGAGATGACTCTCTTGCGGAACACTCGCTGCCGACATTTCGTTCAGCATGAAGTCCGCCGGACCGTATCCGGTAAACGATTTGCCGGGGATGGACGTGTAGAAACCGCTGAATGTGTAGGTGCCACGGCCGTTGGGCGGAGAAAAGAACGGAAAGCGAATGCTCTGGAGATTGAGTCCCATCTTTACAGAATGGTTTCCCCAGATTTTTGTTACGTTGTCCAGAATCTGATAGACATCTTCGTTTTTGTGATTGGGATAAAAGCCGGGCTGTCCGAAGTTGCTGATCCCCGTCAGCGTCAGCAGCGGCAGGCCGCCGCCCAGCACGCCCCCGGGAATTCCGCCCAGGCCCAGCGACTGGGCCAGGTTGGTTTCGTAGAACGCCGATTGCACAAACCCGAAATTGCCGTAGTTATATCCGAATCGCAGCTCGTTGATGAACGATGGATTGAAGATGTGCGTTTCGCTGAAGGCGAAGTTTTCGCCGCGATTGATGATCTGGCCGGTGTTGCCATACGTTCCGCCATCCAGCACCGTGCCGAGCGGCGGCGGAAAGTTGCCCGGGACATTCAGATAGCTGAAGCGGGCAAACATCTGGTCTCTGGAGCTCACGTTCCAGTCCAGCCGCGTGCCCCACTGCCAGCTGTTGGAGACGGCATTGGTGTTGACCGTATAGTTGTTGAACAATTTGCCGCCATTCACATTCGGCGTTGGAAACTGCTGCAGAACGTTGCTGGCGGCCTTGTCGATCTGGCCCGGGCACAGCACGTTTACCTGGCCGTTACACGTCAGTGGCACCGTTCCCGCGCTTCCCGGCTCGTACAGGTGAATGGCCTGCCCCTCGGAGGTCAGCCCGGGATTCAGCAGCTCAGAAAAATCTCCGGAACGCATCTTGACCGTTGGAATGGATACCGTATAGGTGTTGCCGAAAACGATCCTGTTGGCTTCGTTGTATCCAAAGAAGAATAGCTTGTTCTTGATGATCGGAAATCCAAGCGTCGCTCCAAACTGGTTCTCGTGATATGCCGGAATCGTCAGCGCATTGAAGTTTTTGGCGTCGAGTGCAGTATTACGGAAGTATTCCCACAAGTCGCCGTGGATCTGGTTCGTGCCGGACTTAACGGTTGTGTTCATCACAGCGCCCGCGGAGTGACCCAGTTCCGCGCTATAGTTGCTGGTTTGCACATTGAATTCAGCCAGCGCATCCGGCGGAGGGTTCACGACGAAGCTGGCGCCGTTTAAAAAGTCGGGGGCAGCCGTATTGTTATCAATTCCGTCCAGGATGTAGTTGTTTTGGGTGGGTCGCTGGCCGTTTGCCGAGAAGTCTCCGGTGCCATTTCCACGGCCACCCACGCCCTGCGTTACGCCGGCCGCCAGTTGTGCCACATACATGGCATTTCTGCCATTCAGCGGAATATTGTTGATGGTGCGCGTCTCCATCACCTGCCCCACAGAACCTGTCTGGGTCTGCAACAATGGCGGCGCCGTGCTGACAGTAACGGTCTGCGAAATGGATCCTGGTTTCAGCGTCAGGTTAACGTTCAGCCGCTCCTGGATGTCGACGCGGAGATTTTCCTGCAGCGTTGAGGAGAAGCCGTCAGCCGACGCACTGACGCTATACCTGCCGATCTTGATGGGCGAAAATTCATAGATTCCGCTGCTGTCCGTCACCGCATGCAGCGTTAATCCGGTCCCTGTATTCGTCAATGCAACTTTGGCACCTGGAATGACCGCACCGGCGTTGTCCTTGACAACGCCCGTTATGGTTCCCTGATCCATTTGTGCCAGCAGGCGCATCTGCGACCCAAGAAGCAGGCTCAGCAGCAGAACGAAACTCCATCTGCAGACGATCAAAACGTACTTCGCAGAATTCATGTGGCCGATCTCCCCGCCAGGGCAGGTCTGAGGCAGTGTAATCGTTTGCCCGCGCGTCGCAGAACACCATAACCCTCTTCGTAATCGTTGTCAAAAGATTATGAGAGATTGTACGAATTGGGTGTTTTCAGCTTCATCCCAGCTCCGCGCCGGCTTTGACGCAGGCGTGGGCAGACAACCCCCTGCTAAAATCTCGAATCCTTTTGTCGGGAGATATGACGATGAAAAAACATTGGTTGGCTGGAATGCTTCTTGGCTCAGTAATGGCGTTCCGGATCCCCCTAGCTATCGCGAACGCCATTGCCCGGGCCGACCTC
>JAJXUS010000441.1 GCA_021782675.1 Acidobacteriota bacterium | reverse complement strand
TGGATGCACTATCCACCGTTCGGCGTGCTCGCGAATATTCTTGTTCAATCGGAAAAACTGGAAGAAGCTGCGGGGTGGTCTGCGTCACTGGGCAAGTGGTTCCAGCGGGCAGCGCCGGAGGGCGTGCGCGTGCTGGGTCCATGTACGGCGCCGATCGCGCGTATTAAAGGCGTATATCGCTTTCACCTTATCCTGAAGGCGACTTCTCGCAAAGGGCTCAATGCAGCGCTTCGTGAAGCTCTGGCGCACGCAGACAGCTCGGGGATTCCGCGCAGAAACCTGGTGGTGGATGTGGACGCACAGCGGCTGATGTGATGGTGCAGCGAAGGCAGGACGGGCGTCGCGTTTTTTATGGCTGCGTTGCGGATTGCCCAGATAGACTCGAAATGATCGTTCAGCCAGCGTGCTTCATTCTGGGGGTAAGTGATGCGTTTTGAGCGTGTGAGGATATCCCGCCGCTTTGCGGCAATGGGGAGCTGCGGTGCGTTGATTGCAGCCGCACTCCTGCCCCTGCATGGCCAGACGGCCGCTGTGCCGGCCCACGTTTTCTTTCGCGTACAGGTTACGACCTCAGTCGCTGAGCCGATCAGCGGACGGCTGCTCGTCTTTGTGAAGCAAGGATCGGGCGACAAGGAGGTCCAGATCAATGAATTCCGGCCCAATGATACATGGGTGGCGGCGCGCGAAGTCCATGATCTGGCTCCGGGTTCGACCATCGAGTTCGATGCGGACGAGCTGGCCTATCCCCAGCCGTTTTCGGCACTGCCTGCCGCCACATACGAGGCCCAGGCGGTGCTCGACGTGGGCCACACGTTCAACTACAGCGGTCGCAGCCCGCAGGACTGGATCGGCCCGGTTGTCGCATTACCGGCCTGGACTCCGGGCGGGGGCGCCGAGCCTGTTCTAAAGCTGGACCACCATCCGGAAGAGAATCCAATGCTGGCATCCAGGCTGGCTGCAGCCCGGGCGCAGGTCAAGCCAGGGGTAGCTCAGCTTGAGACTTTTGAGAGCCCACAGCTGGGCCGTTTCTGGGGTCATCGCGTGAACATCACGGCCTGGGTCATTCTGCCGCCGGGATACAATGACCACCGCTCGGTCAGGTATCCGACTGCGTACTGGACGCATGGCTTTGGCGGCGGAATCGATGGAGCGCTGGTGGCGGGCCTCCAACTCCGTACCCGTATGGAGGCCGGCAAGATGCCCCCGATGATCTGGGTGATGCTCGATGAGTCGATTCCGGAAGGCACGCATGAGTTCGCCGACTCAGTGAACAACGGGCCGTGGGGCTCTGCGCTGACACTGGAGTTTATTCCGTATCTCGAAAAGAAGTACCACATGGACGCCCGTCCCGCGGGGCGCTTGCTCAACGGCCATTCAAGCGGTGGTTGGGCGACCTTACAACTCGAGGTCATGTACCCCGACATTTTTGGCGGCACCTGGTCCACCTCACCCGATCCGAGTGATTTTCACGATTTTACCGGGACTGACCTCTACGCAGCGGATGCCAATGTATACCACCGCGCCGACGGTTCCGACGTTCCCATCCTTCGCAACCATGGAAAAGTCATCGCCACTTTTGAAGAGTTTGCCCGCATGGAAGATGTTTTGGGGCCCTTCGGCGGGCAGATTGCCTCCTTCGACTGGGTCTTTTCCCCCAAAGGCAAGGACGGGGCGCCAGAGCAGATGTTCGACCACCAGACTGGCTCGGTCCATCCGGAGGTCGTTGCGTATTGGCACGATCACTACGACCTTGCTCATCGGGTGGAAGAGGAGTCGGCCGAGCGCCGGGCCCTCTTGAAGGGGCGCATTCATCTAATCGTTGGGACTGCCGACACGTTCTATCTGGACGGGGCCGCGCACAAGTTTGAGGCGGTGCTCAACCGCCTTGGCTCCGATCCGCACTTTACGTACATCGCGGATCGCACCCACTTCGACCTCTATCTTGTCGACAAGGATCGCGAAGGGTTGTTCGACCAGATCGGAGCGGAGATGTATGCCGTGGCCAGGCCCGGCGCGCACTGGAAGAGCAAGTGAAAATGATTGAAGAAAGCAGTTGTCTTGATCAGGCCGCCGCGTGCCGGTTCTGGCTTCCAGGCAGGCACAATCGCAGGTTAAACCGAGCGATGCGCAAAAGCCGGGTTGGGTCTCAGGCCCGGTTCTGCCCATCTTCCCCGCAACCGTTTTGAAATCGTCTTGAACGGAGTATTCTTTCGTCATGTCTTCCCAGCGCGAGTGGTCGAACATGGTGAAGATCCTGGTTGTTGTGGCGGCCCTCGCGGTGGTGGTGCGCGCCCAGAAGCCGGGTGCAACCCATGTTCCCGGTTCTCGAACGCTGGTGCTGGACGGCATGGGCAAAGGGACCGCTGATCTCGGCGGCCTCTGGCAGTTTCATATTGGCGATGACCCCCAATGGGCCCGCCCGGATTTCGACGACTCTGGTTGGGAGTCGCTGCTGGTGGATGCACCCTGGGGCGCACAAGGCCATCCGTCCTACGCGGGAATCGCGTGGTATCGGCGTCACATCAGCATCATGCCCGAGCCCGGCGCCTCCGGTCAGTATCGTGTTCTGATTCCGGATGCGGAGGACGCCTACGAAGTCTACTGGAACGGCAAGCTCGTGGGCAGCTATGGCAAGTTTCCACCACATGCCTACTGGTATTACAGCGTCTTCCCGCGCTCATTCCCGATCAATGGCGACACCGGGGGCGTGTTGGCCATTCGAGTCTGGAAAGCGCCGCTGGACATCTTCTCGCTCGCG
>JAJXUS010000440.1 GCA_021782675.1 Acidobacteriota bacterium | reverse complement strand
ACCCATCGACCGCCTCCGGCCCGATCCCGAGCAGCCGCGCCGCCACTTCGATGCCGAGACCCTCGAAGCACTGGCGCAAAGCATGGCCATGATCGGCCAGCTTCAGCCCATCGGCGTGCGCGAAGCCGGCGCGCACTTCGTGATCGTGTACGGAGAACGCCGCTACCGCGCCGCGAAAATCCTCGGCTGGACCAGCGTTTCCGCCCGCGTGTATCAGCCGATCGGTGCCGCCACCCTGGTGTTGCAGGCAGCCGAGAACATGCACCGTGATGAGCTGACCCTCGGTGAATACGCCACCACCGTACTGCGACTGGTCGAGGCCGGCATGCCCATCGGCGCCGCGGCGAAAGCCCTGGGCCGACGCGAAGCGTGGGCGGGAACCATGCTGCGCATCGCCCGTGATCCCTTTGCCCGTGCCCTGATCGACGAAAACCGCCTGCACAGTGCGGATGCCTGGGATCAGTTTTGTGCGCTCGACACTGCAGCCCGCCGCATCGTTCTGGACTCGACCGACCCCATCACCGGCCCGCGCTGTGCGCAGGCACAAGCGCAGGTCGCCAAGTCCTTTGCGGCGCGCCAGAGCCGGCTTGATGGAATGGCGGTCACTTCTAAAGCACGGGAAAAAGTCGAGGGCCAGAAGCCCGTCTCCACACCCGAAAAGCCAGCGGCATCCCCCAAACGTGAGACCGTTGTGTTGAGCCACGAGGAATGGCCCTATCCCGGCGACCCGCATCTTCGCGGCCAGCCCGTTACCGCAGTGCCCAGCGCGGCCCCCGCCCGGCCGTCGGCAATTCAACAGCAGCCCGCGCCAGCCGTCGAAGGCGACTTCTTTCCCCTGCATCTGCCGGACGATCTCTGCCGACGGCTCGTGCCGGATTGCGCAGATGCACTGGACCGTTATAGGGAGTGGTGCGGGCGCCATGGTGATCCTGTGGACGCACTGCACACTGTCACAGCCGATCTTCGGCATGCGATGGTCGCGCGAATTCTCGATCTGCTCGATGTCACCGAGGGCACACGATGAAAACCAAGACTGAGGCCGAATTGGCCGCCGATCTGTACCAGACGGTGGAGGCGGAAGCCTCGCGCTTCTCGGCGGTCAGCACGTTGACCGCGGAGGATGTTCGGCAGACCCTCTACACCTTCTGCCTGGAGCGTGCGGCAGGCGCCGACAAATACAACCCGCTGCTCGGCGATCCGCGCACCTACGTTCTTGGCCGCATGTGGGGCCTGATCGAGCGCTGGCGTGGGCGGGAAACGTCATTGGACGACGAGTCCGACGATGACAGCGGAATGTCTCATGCGGCCGTCCCCCCGGCCTTGCGCAGTCCTGGGATTGACCAACAACTGATCGAGGCCGAGCAGCGCCGCGTCGTGGAGGCTGTCCTGGAGGAAATGGACCGGACAGGTAGCCAGGACAGAGAACACCTGGTCAGCGTCGTCGCCGCGATCTGTGGCAGCGGACTGGCCGAGCGGGCCGCAGAGCGGCTATGGGGCGGCAATAGCGGACGCATGCGGCAGCGGCTGCGCGAGGCACGCAGGCAATGGATCGCGCGCCAGGGGGATAATTCGCGTCATGATCAACCACGCGCCTAGAACGATGAAAACCGTCGGACGCCGCACCGCTCCCCGTATCACACTGCACCCCAGGGCGGAGGCTTTGCGCGAGTTCGGCGCGTTCAATGACAGTCTGCACACATTGGCGCAGACCCGGATTGTTCTCCCCAAGGGTGTTTTCCGCCTCACGCACGAGGAAGCGGACCGGCAAATGATGGAAGGAATTGCTCGCGGCATGGCGCAGAAAGCTCAACAGCCTCCCACCAAAAACCCAGCGGCGTTCCGCAGAAAATACCCGGCGCTGGTCTGGTCCAACCCAGAAGCGCCCGATGACGTGTGGATTTGCCAAGTGCTGATCCACCCCGGTTTCGACCTTATGTTGGACGCGCTGATCGCGTTCGGACTCGACCAGTTGGAAACGCAATGGGCCATCCTGCTGCGTGAGCAAGACCCCGGCGCGCTGCGTGCGCGCAAGATCACTGAAGACCTGCTCCAAAATGCCAGAGACGCCCATATCCGTATCCGCGCTTCGACCTGACACCGCCGCGCTCTGGCAGGTGCTGCAACACCCTGATGTGGCGCCGCTGCTGCGAGGGTTTGTACTGATCGGTGGCTCGGCGCTGACGCTGCGCATCGGTCACCGGGTCAGCGAAGACCTTGATCTGGCATACCCCGAAAAGAAACTCCCGGCGTCGCGCATTCCAAGGCTGATTGATGTGCTCGCGCACCATGGTGTCGAGTGCGTGCGCCAGCACGACGTTGCTGCGGAGGAAGAATTTCTCGAAGCCGGGCTCGACCTCGCCGACTATCAGCAGAACTTCGTTGCGCAGCGCAGTGTCAAGCTGACACTGGTCAGCCTGGATCAGCCCGCCAGAACCTTGATCGGCGGGGATGTGGCATCGCCTCTGCGGGTTGCCACCCTCGATGAAATCTTCAAGACCAAAGCGCTGGTCTGCGCTGATCGATCGAAGACGCGAGACTGGTATGACCTGCACACTCTGATGACCGAACATGGCTACAGCATCGCCGATTTACACAATGCCTTTGTCGAGTCAGGCCAGCCGTCGAAATACGACATCGCGAAATCGCGGATGAAGTCGGGGAGACCGGGTGCCTCCGATGAAGGCTATCTGCAGGTTGCAGGCCGCAGCAAGCCAGCACTCGACGCCATGCGGGACTATTTCGAGGCCGGTTTTCGGGAGTTC